>CAYQXG010000036.1:0-28132 GCA_964421525.1 uncultured Sangeribacter sp.
AATTCCTCGGTCTCGACTATGACAAGCAGCGCATCATCACTTGCCACATCGGCAACGGTGGCAGCATCGCTGCTATCAAAGATGGCAAATGTGTCGACACTTCCATGGGGCTCACCCCCACAGAAGGTCTTATGATGGGCACACGCGTTGGCGACGTAGACCCGGGTGCCCTCGTATATCTCATGAAAGAGATGAACCTTGATGCCGACGGGCTGATGAACCTCATAAATAAGAAAAGCGGGGTAGCCGGCGTAAGTGGCCTTAGCAACGACATGCGCGACATCGAGGCCGGGATCAAGGATGGCAACGAGCGTGCAAGACTTGCCCTTGAAATGTATGAATACCGCATCCTTAAATATATCGGTGCCTACACAGCTGTGCTCGGAGGCGCAGACATAATTGTATTCACCGGTGGTGTGGGAGAAAACCAGATTGGCACTCGCGAAAAGATATGCAGGAAACTTGAATATCTTGGAGTTACCCTTAATGAAGAGGCTAATAAAGTTCGCGGTGAGGAAATTGAGATCTCCGGCGCCGGCTCCAAGATTCACGTTGTGGTGATTCCGACTGATGAGGAACTCATGATTGCTCAGGACACAGCAGCAATTGTAGGCAAATAACCTTAAGCTTATGCTTGGATTCGTAACTTGGAACGCTGACCCCATACTGTTCTCTTTCGGTCCCTTTGCCGTAAGATGGTATGGGCTGATGTTCGTCATTGGATTTTTCATCGGCTACCAGATAGTGGCTGCAATGTTTAAGCATGAAGGGGCTCCCGAGAAATGGCTCGGGACCCTCCTCACCTATCTTTTAGTTTGCACGATAGTTGGTGCACGACTTGGACATGTGCTGTTTTATGAATGGGACTATTATTCAGCCCATCCCGGTGAGATTCTAAAGGTCTGGAACGGAGGTCTTGCCAGTCATGGTGGCACCATTGCCATATTGATAGGCATGTGGATTTTCTGCAAATTCGTTGCCCATAAGCCTATGAGCTGGGTTATCGACAAGATTGTTGCACCAATTGCACTTACGGGATGCCTGATTCGCCTTGGCAACCTCATGAACTCAGAGATTTACGGTGGGCCTACCGACCTTCCCTGGGGATTTATATTCGTGCGAAATGGAGAGACCGTTCCATGCCATCCTACTCAGATATATGAAGCCGCATGCTATTTCCTCCTCTTTATCCTGCTTATGTGGATGTATTGGAAAAAGAATGCCGAGGAAAGACCATGGCTAATGACCGGCGTTTTCTTCACAGTTACTTTCGGATCAAGATTCCTTATTGAATATGTGAAGAATGTGCAGGTGCCTTGGGAAGTGCAGATGAGGGCTGACTGGGGAATGGATCAAGGCCAATTACTGAGTATCCCATTTATTTTGCTTGGAATAGGCTTGATAATATATGCTATGGTACGTCCCAAACAACATTGGAATTTCCCAAACAAGTTCGCGGATTCAGAACCCTCGGATCCTAAACAGAAAAAACACTAAGGCCCCGTCTCATAAAAAAGGATGCCAATCTCACGATTGGCATCCTTTTTTTCGGTTTAAACCGTTTTCTTAATGAACAAAAATCTATCTTCTTTGTGATTTTTAAACACTTTAGATTGCAAAATTGTTTCAAAACCATTAAATTTTAACACTTGTTAAAATTTGAATCAACTCAGCATGGCAACTACCCTCTGCAAAGCTGCAATAAATACGTCAACTTCCTGCATAGTATTATAGGCTGCAAACGAAGCCCTGACAGTACCGCTGATGCCAAGACGCTGCATCAGGGGTTGGGCGCAATGATGCCCGGTGCGCACAGCAATTCCGAGCTTGTCAATAAGCATTCCCATATCATAATGATGTATGTCGCCTACAAGAAATGAAATCACCGCACTCTTATGGGGAGCATTACCGAATATTTTCATTCCCGGAATATCGCGCATCTTCGATTCCGCATATTCCATAAGATTCTTCTCATGAGCGGCAATACTATCTATCCCTATTTCACCAATAAAATCAAGCGCTTTTGGAAAGGCACCAATGCCGACAAAATCCGGAGTACCTGCCTCGAATTTATATGGAAGATCTGCAAAGGTGGTGCCGGAAAAACTTACATGAGCTATCATCTCCCCACCCCCTTGATAAGGAGGCATGGCTTCGAGACGTTCTTTTTTACCATATAGGATTCCTACACCCGTAGGACCATACATCTTATGTGAGGAAAAGGTATAGAAATCACAACCGATATCTGCCACATCAATTTTTAAATGAGGAGATGCCTGGGCTCCATCAATCAATACGGGCACACCTCGTGAATGAGCATAGGAAGTCATTTCCTTGACGGGATTGATTGTTCCAAGAACATTAGACACATGACAGAACGACACCATGCAGGTGTTGTCGGAGAAAAGTTCCTTATACTGATCTATCTGAAGCTCTCCCCTGTCGTCAATGTCAACGACCCGTATCTTTAGATCGGGACGACGCTCACACAGCAACTGCCACGGAACTATATTGGCATGATGTTCCATTACAGTCAATATTATCTCGCCGTTTTTGGGAAACAGCGAGCCAAACGACGATGCAACCAGATTAATTGCCTCAGTAGTGCCTCTTGTGAAAATCACCTCTTCTGTTGATGCCGCTCCTATATAATCACGGACTCTCCTGCGGCATTCTTCCTGAAGTTCGGTAGCCTCCTGCGACAAGGTATGCACACCGCGATGCACATTTGCCTTGGTATGAAAATAACCGGCATCAACAGCCTCCACAACGCTGCGCGGAGTCTGCGACGTAGCTGTATTATCAAGATAGACAAGTGGCTTCCCAGCTATCTTCCTTGACAGTATCGGAAATCTCGCACGAATGTCATCTATATTATAGTTCATCATCTGTAGTTGATCATTCTTAATTAATCGTTGATCATTGATCATTAATCATTGATCCTTGCATCCCACAGGACAAGAAGCACATGCTGTCTGCTCTCCTGCAAACCTGCGCTCTACCATAATTTTCAATCTGTCGCGTAGCGGAGGAAGAGCTATTCCTTCTATCACATCCGACATGAATGCCTGCTTGAGCATCAGTTTTGCCTGATCTTCAGAGATCCCTCGGGTCATCAAATAGAATAGTTGATTTTCATCAAGCTGTCCTATTGCTGTTCCATGAGAGCATTTCACATCATCATTATAGATCTCAAGTTGTGGCTTTGAATGCATCTTTGCCTTGTCTGAGCCAACAAGATTTCGGTTAGACTGATATGCCTCGGTCTTCATTGCGCCTTCTGCTACATAAATGAGACCGGCAAACGAACCCATGGCATCGTCATCCACAACATATTTAAACAACTCATCTGTGTTGCATTCAGGCACGTCGTGTGAAATCCTCGAATATGTGTCAAGTCTTCTATCTTCATCCTCAATGCCCATTCCGAGCATTCTGAGACGTGCGTGGCGACCTGCAAAACGAGTGAAAAATTCATTTCGTGTCACGCCATTATAGAGAGTCATAGCATCAAGCAGAACCTCCGATTCTTCATCCTGATGCAAATATAAAGATGACAACCGGGTTGTCTGGCGAGTGCTTTCCTCAAGATCATAATAATCAAGCTTGCTTCTCTTTCCGGCAAATATCTCTGTCACCTGCAATGCACAGAAACCCACATCAGGCGACTGCGTATGGTCGCATATCAGAATACGGGCCTCGGAATCTTCTTCCATCACAATCAGAAGTCTACGGGCTGCCAGAAGTGGCTTGGCATTGTTAAATATGTTGACAATCTGAATAGTCGATTCCACTTTTACACCGGCATCAACATGAACCACAACTCCATCCTGACACAGAAGAGTGTCGAGTGCGACCAACGGATTGGACATATCGGCAATAGAGCCATAGTATTTTCCTATAAACTCAGGATTCTTTTCAGAATATGCTGCAAGAGACATGACCTCCACACCCTCAGGCAGGTTCTCGCGACATCCGGAGGTTTCTGCAAATGCATCGTTTATAACCAGGAAAAGTGATGTCGTTAGCTGTGGCACATCACATCGGAATGATTCGGAAGGATTGACTGGAATAGGGATTCTCGCTGCATTGACTCCATAATCAGGCGAAAGTAATTTCTCAAGATTCGTATGACTATAATTCTCAGCCTTTTCTGAAGGAAGCCCGTGTTGCATCAGAGAGTCGGCTGCTGCACCACGAAGCTTATTGAGCTCTGCAGAAGACTTTGACTCTATCAATTCCTTATGGTCTTTCCAGAGATCAAGATATTGGTCAATAGCACTCATGATCTAAGCCTCCCCTTTTATCGCATCCTTGGCGTCAACCTCTGCCTTGATCCAGTCATAGCCTTTCTCCTCTATCTCAAGGGCAAGTTCCGGGCCACCGGTGTAGACTATTCTACCTTTATAAAGAACATGGATTACGTCTGGCTTAATATAGTCGAGCAGACGCTGATAGTGAGTTATGACAACGGCTGCATTTTCAGGCGTGCGAAGCTTGTTAACACCCTCAGCCACAATACGCAATGCATCAACATCGAGGCCGGAATCTGTCTCGTCGAGAATTGAGAGCTTGGGTTCAAGCACTGCCATCTGAAAGATTTCATTGCGCTTCTTCTCGCCACCGGAGAAACCCTCGTTGACACTTCGCGATGCAAGCTTATTGTCGAGTTCCACGATAGCTCTTTTCTCTCTCATTAACTTAAGGAAATCAGTCGCCGCCATAGGGGGTTCTCCCATAAACTTTCTTTTGGCATTCACTGCTGCACGCATAAAATTAACCATGGAGACACCCGGAATCTCTACCGGATACTGAAAGCCGAGGAACAATCCTTCATGGCTTCTGACATCAGGGGTCATTTCAAGAAGATTTTTGCCTCTGAACTCAACCTCGCCTGAAGTCACAGTGTAGGCCGGATTACCGGCCAGCACCATTGACAGTGTAGATTTTCCTGATCCGTTCGGACCCATTATTGCGTGTACCTCACCGGCCTTGACCTCAAGATTAACTCCCTTGAGAATTTCCTTGCCATCTATCTCCGCATGAAGGTCTCTTACTGAAAGCATATTATTAGAAATTATAAAGTTTTTTTATTAGATACTTATAAATTTGTCAGCTTATAGATTTAGCTTCCCATAACTGTACGCTGAGTATATATTCCTCGGCCGACATAGTTCCTAACAATTCCGGTGCAAGACGAATCACTCCGTCAACGAGATTGCCGTCATCATGTTGTGCACAGTGCATCAACGGCGATTCGAATGGCCGGCATATAGCCAAATCAAATAATATTGACAAAAACATAAGATATTTCAATGTTGAAAACGCTGCTCCTGCAATAGAGTTCACTATCCCTACAGGAATCATGCCAAGCACGAAGTTGAGGACTCCGGTAAAGATTGAAAAAACAAGCATTGTCAGACTCCAGATAGATCCATACGCAAAGATTGACAAGAAGAACGTCTTCGCCACAGGATGATAAAACTGGGGGAACCACCCCGCCAGCCAAGACGACAATCCCGGTCCAAGAACGCGTGCCGCTACTATACCAAACACGAATCCAAGCACACCGGAAACCTGCCGCATCAGACCGGTATGAAATCCTCGGAACATACCGACCAACGCAACTGCAAGAACTAAAATATGATATATAGCTTCTCCCATCTGAAAGTTCAAATATCAAAGTACAAAATTAATAAAAATTTTGGAATTTATTGTTTTTTTATACCCTCCGATTTGGTAAGAACGCGAAATCTTATTAATTTTGTAGAAGAATGAAGATACTGGCCGACATCAACACACGAAGAAACGATATAATGATTTTCCTCTGCTTCCTTATAGCAGCGGCTCTTTTGGCATGGGCAGCCTATGCTGCATGGGTCAATTTCCGCACGAGTCCTCCCTATATCGACAAAGAGAGGTATCCCGTGGCAGGTATCGACATTTCCTCCCACAACGGCAATGTCAATTTCGAGGAAGTCGCCGCTGAAGGAATGGAGTTTGTGTGGATAAAGGCTTCTGAAGGAGTGACTTTCCGAGATAAGAATTTCAAATCAAACCATGTGAACGCCGGTGAAGCCGGCCTAAAAAGAGGTGCATACCATTTTTTCAGGTTCGACAAAGATGGTGTGGAACAGGCAATCAATCTCCTTGAAGCCATCGGCAACCGTACTCTTGAATTGGGAGTGGCAATCGACATTGAGTCTTCCGGTAATTCCGGAGGAATATCAGATGATCTGATCAAGGAGAGGCTTTCAGCAATGGTTGACTATCTTAACCTGCGGGGGCTTGCGCCAACCCTTTACTGTAATAAAAAAGACTATTATCAATATATGGAAGACTCTTTCCCCGGCAATTCCCTATGGATTTGCTCTTTATCTGACGATCCGGTAGCCGGTGACTGGTCTTTCTGGCAGCATAACCATAAGGGTAAGGTTAATGGAATAAAAGGCAATGTTGACCTAAACGTTTTCGGAGGCTCAAGAAAAGAATGGTCTGACTTTGTCGCTGAGCAACAATATCAGGGTAATAAATCCGTTAATTAATTGTGAAACTACATAAAGACTTTTCATATTCAAGATATATTTGCACGATTGTCGGGACTTTTGTTTCGGCAATCATGTTTGTATTTGGTGTTTCTGCCGCATCGCCTGAAAGATATACGTCTGCGTCTGTTCTTTCGTCGGGGACATGGGTGAAAATAAACATCGCCACTCCCGGACTGCAGACTCTTTCTCGACAGACATTAAGAAACTTCGGATTCAACGATCCTAAGTCTGTCTATGTCTACGGATATGGAGGAAGATTGATTTCTGAAACGCTTTCTGTAAATCACCCCGACGATCTTCCGGCAATACCGGTGGTCAGAAAAGATGACGGAAGCATCACTTTTTATGCAACAGGAAATATTGCTCCTTTGGCATCATCCACTTCGGAGATGGAATTCGATCATTCAATCAATCCCTATGGCGACACATCCTACTATTTCTTAAGTGATGTGACTCCGCATGAGGAGACGGCAACTACCGATCTGTCGGACATTGAAGGCATTCCAGTGGTCAATGCCACTACCGTGCAATTGGTGCATGAACACGACCTTCTTCAATGTGCCACATCAGGCAGAGATTATTTTGGAGAAGATTTCAAGACAGTAAAATCACAAAGCTTCAACTTTGACCTTCCTGATAACACTACAGGAAATGCACGTATCAGAATCAGATTTGGAGCTAACACCTCCGGAGCATCAAGCAGTTTCATTGTGAGTGCAAATGGAACCAGACTTCCGGCCACTACCCAAGACAAAATCAGTGCTGTCACCTCAAGTGATCAGTATTATGCAGTGACATCAAGTATTAAGGACGCAATAGGAGTCGGCAACTCACTGACCGTTGGAATCGAATACTCCCAAGCCGGGGTTGTAAGCACTGCACGACTTGACTGGATAGAAGTTGAATACGAACGAGCTCTGAAACTTAAAAACTCCGAATTGTATTTTCAAGTCAATCCAACTACAGCCACTGCCTACTGCATAAGCGGGGCATCTGAAAACACGGTGATATGGGATGTGACTGAACCTTGGCAAGTAAAACTTGTGAAGGGTATCTACAATCCTTCCGACAATACAGTCACAATCGGCTTGAGAGAGCCTGGAATGCGCGAGTTCATAGCATTTGAGCCTTCGGCAAAGGGTGCATCTGTTAACGGCCGTTTTAAGGTAGCAAACCAGAACATACATGGCATGCCGACACCCGACATGGTGATAATAACCCCTGATGAATTTGCAGCGGCTTCCGAAAAAATTGCCAACCTGCACCGCACTGTCGATGGCATGACCGTACATGTGCTTTCCCCCGACAAGATATATAATGAATTCTCGAGTGGGAATGCCGACGTATCGGCTTTCAGAAAGCTGTTGAAAATGTGGTATGACCGTAGCGAAGGCTCAGAGGGTGGAAGCAAGTTCCGCTATTGTCTTCTGATGGGTAGACCGTCCTATGACCAGAAACGAAAGAATCCTGAGACTATAAAGTCACGCTATCCGACCACACTAATTTGGCAATCCCCTACCGGATTGACCGAGACCACTTCCTTCTGTACAGATGACTTCATAGCCATGCTTGAAGATGAAACCACAGAGCAGTCTATGGCTTTGCGCAAACAGCTTGTTGGCGTTGGCAGATACACCGTGACATCAGCTTATGAGGCCGATATTGTTGCTGCAAAACTCGAGTCTTACATGACACAACCTTCTTTCGGTGCATGGAGAAACAACGTAATGGTCATAGCCGACGACGGTGATTCCGCAAAGCATCTTGAACAAGCAGAGAGTTCCATCACCAGGATGATGAGCAATAATGCCGGCGCAAATCTTGCCTATGAAAGAGTCTATCTGGATGCTTATGAAAGGAAACAGACAGGTTCCGGCCCTACTTTTCCAGATGCCAGGGAACGCATGTTGAATAAGTGGCAGAAAGAAGGGGTATCTCTTATCAATTATATCGGACATGCAAATCCCAAGGAATGGACCCACGAAAAACTTCTTACATGGAACGACATCAACAATATGTCGAACCAGAACCTGCCGATTCTCTATGCCGCGACATGCAGTTTCGGGAAGTGGGATGCAGAAGACATAAGCGGGGCAGAGATTTTGCTTGCTAATCCTGCCGGAGGTGCCATTGCTGTGATAACTCCAAGCCGTACTGTATATATTAGTATGAATGGGCCTATAACCAATTCCATTTCAAATGAGTTCTTTCGACGTGACGCTGACGGCAATAGCCAGCGTTTGGGAGATATTCTGAGACTTGGCAAGAACCGCAATTCCTCTCCTGATAATAATATGCTTCGTTATCACCTTTTTGGTGATCCGGCACTCAAAATGCCGGTTGCCCAATACGATGTGGTCATTGATTCTATTGCCGGAATACCGACAACCGGAAATCCGGCTGATTCTCCCTCGATAATGGCAAGGTCAAATGTAAGAATTGCCGGCCGCATAGTCGACTCTCAAGGTGCCGATGTCGACTTCAACGGCCCGTTGCAGTTCACACTTTTTGATGCAGAGAAAAGTGTGGAGACCCATGGGTGGGGCGACAGCGGTGAGGTTTCAGTATATCAAGACCGCTCATCTAAGCTTGCCACAGGTAGTGCCATGGTGGAAAACGGCAATTGGGATGCCACTATACTTATGCCTTCGGAAATAGCCAATAATTACTCTCCGGCTTTGATAACCGTATATGCATACGATCCTGAGAATAAAACTGAGGCTACCGGATCGTCTGACCATCTTTTCGTGTATGGTTACGACAATTCTTCCCCGGCTGATGAAGTTGGTCCGATTATTGAAAGCTTCATGGTAGATTCCAACTTATCAGGATTATCGTCAGTGGTGCATTCCGATCCCGTTGCCATGGCTGTTTTCAGTGATGAAAGTGGAATAAATGTCTCTGACGCGGCTATAGGCCACAAGATGACTCTTACTCTTGATTCCGACAAGGTGTTTGACGATGTAAGCCTATTCTATATCCCCGATGCTGAAGACGAGACAAAAGGAAGCATCGCATACCCTCTTCACGACCTTACACCGGGTTACCACGAATTGACACTTACTGTCTGGGACAACGCAAAAAATTCAAGTAAGTCGTCAATCAATTTTAAGGTTGGGGTGAATATGCGTCCGGATCTCATGCAGATCGCATCTATCTACAACCGTGATGCAGACCGTATGAATGTCAAGGTAACGACCGACCGGGCACTCTGCACTCTTGCATGCAAGATGGAATGCTTTGATCTTAGCGGACATCTTCTATGGAGTCTTGACCGTAAGGCTTATTCCGGAAATGACTGTTCCATTTCATACTCTTGGGATCTAAGTGATTCCAACGGCAACCGCCTTCCGAGAGGGATATATATCCTTCGCACTACTGTCACATCAGAAGATGGTCTAACCTCATCAAAAAGTAAAAAAATAGCAATTCCGGCAAAATGACAATCTACGCTATCGTCAACAATCTGATTAAGGAAAACTGTTCGGATCCTTCATCGCCTGCGATATGGACCATTATATCTGCAGCCGGGATCCTGCAGGGCGGAAACCCTTATTTTGTTCCTGATTTTGCCAGCCGTTTTGAAGCAAGGTTAGCACTTGCTGTCAGAATTGGCAAACTTGGTAAAGGGGTGTCACAAAGATTTGTGTGCCGTTATGTGGATGCTGTGGCACCATGCGCCTTGTTTGTAGCATCAGATATGCTTATTAATCTAAGGGGAAACGGCCTGCCATGGACACAGGCTATCAATTACGATAAGTGCATCGCTTTAGGCAAATTCTCAAAAATCCCTTATGAAGATATCCAGACCTCCAATGTTGAGATAAGATTGGTGTCTCCCCATGTTGAAACAATTGCCCAATGGACCGCACAAGAATTGATGCCGGGATTAGAGACAGCGATCTCACAAATAAGCCGCGACAATACTCTGAAGACCGGTGATATAATTCTACTTGGTCTCTCAGCGGAAGGTCCGGAAATAATTCCCGACCTTCGCGCTACCCTATCGCTTAACGGGGAACCATCCCTAAAGTTCAACATAAGATAAGGAATGAGGTTGTTTATACAACTTCAATAATAAACCCACTCATTTATTCGTTAATAAGTCATGACAACTTCAAGAATTATTTGTGCAATAGCCTCGGCCTCCATTGCTTGCACGGCCTATGCACAAAACGGCAATGACATAAAAAACGAAGAATTCAATCCTATTCAGACAGGTGTGACCACGCTCAGCATTACGCCTGACGCGCGTGGTAGCTCTATGGGCAACTTAGGTGCAGCAACCGATGCCGACATAAATGCTCAATTCTGGAATCCTTCAAAATATGCATTTGCATATTCCGGCGGTGGTGTAGGTCTTAGCTATACACCATGGCTCCGAAAGATTGTGAATGATATATTTCTTGCCGACGTGAGTGGTTTTCTAAAGCTTGGCAGTGCTGACAACCAGGCTCTAAGCGCATCCCTAAGGTATTTCTCGCTCGGAGAAGTGATTGTGAACGAGAGTGTAGGTCTCAACACCATCAATCCTTATGAGTTTGCCATTGATTTCGGTTATTCGCGTAAACTGAGCGAAAAATTTTCAATGGGCGTCGTATTGCGCTATATATTGTCTGACCTTGCCTATGAAGATTCATATTCCGGCGAGACAAACACGGCGGGTTCTGCATTTGCTGTTGACCTTAGCGGTTACTACACCACCTTCCCTATAATCGGAAGGAGCGAATGCCAATGGAGCTGGGGATTCAATGTCAGCAATATCGGTTCAAAAGTAAGCTACGACCATGGAGCCAACTACTATTATCTACCGACTAATTTACGTTTAGGTACAAATTTCACATTCCCTCTGGCCGACTACAATCTGCTATCAATTGGTCTCGACCTGAATAAACTGCTTGTACCCACGAAGCCGAGGGAAAGCGATTATATCAATCCCGGTGGTGCATATTATGACCCCAACAAAGACGAGGCTCAGAATGCCGAGGCTTATGATGATGCACTTCAGAAATGGGAGACCATGTCGCCTATCTCCGGCATATTCAAGAGCTTTTCTGATGCTCCGGGTGGATTCTCGGAAGAGTTGAAGGAAATAAATCTGTCGATTGGTGGTGAATATTCCTACAATGATCAATTCTTTGTACGCATGGGCTACAATTATGAGAATGCAGCCAAAGGAGGCAGAAGTTATTTTGGCTTCGGAGCCGGTTTTTCGCTCAATGTGGTAAGACTGGATGCATCCTATCAACTTGCTACTGCTCAAAGTTCCCCTCTCGACCAGACCATGCGTTTCACACTCAGCTTTGACATGGACGGCATCCGCGACCTTCTCGGCAAACGACGCAGATAATTGTGAATTTTGAACAGACCATTTATAATTCATAATTAATATTTAACCTTTGGTAATTCATAATTGATCATTAATAATTAATCATTTATAATTATGTTCCGTATCGGCCAAGGCTATGACGTCCACAAGCTGGTGGAAGACCGAGATCTATGGATCTGTGGAGTGAAGATTCCCCACACCCATGGATTGCTTGGTCACAGCGATGCTGACGTCGCAATTCATGCCCTTTGTGATGCTCTTCTCGGTGCTCTCGCTCTTGGAGACATAGGAAAGCATTTTCCTGACTCCGACCCTAAATATAAAGGAATTGACAGCAAGATCCTTTTGAGTCATGTCATGACACTCATCAGGGAACGTGGATATGAACTCGGCAACTGCGACATTACTATATGTGCAGAAGCCCCTAAGTTCCGCCCCTTTATCGACGAAATGCGTAAGACTCTTGCAGATGTCATGAAAACCGATTTAGAAAGAGTCTCCGTGAAAGCAACCACAACGGAAAAACTTGGATTTACCGGCCGGCGTGAAGGCATTGCCGCCATGGCAGTCTGCCTTATCATAAAAAAATAGATTTTTCTTCAATCAATATTCTTCGTTTTCATCATAAGGCCGGAGATACAAAAATGTCGGGATCGGTAAATTTAAACGAAAAGCAAATAATGGCTATGGAGGCCACTGAAGGACGTGTGCGCGTCGTAGCCGGAGCAGGCTCCGGCAAGACACGTGTGCTTGCCCATCGTTTTGCATTTATTGTCAATGAACTCGGCATTTCTCCGGGCAACGTTTTGTGCCTGACATTCACGAACAAAGCGGCTCAGGAAATGAAACACCGCATAGCAGGCATGGTAGACAGAGGGAATGTCAACGACCTCATCTGCACCATACATAGTTTCTGTGTCAAATTATTGCGTCGTGAGATATATAAGATAGGATATCCCAAAAACTTTGTAATAATCGACGAGACTGATGCCAAGGACCTCGCAAAAGAGGCTATGCAAGAGTTTGGAATAGACAGAAAGAAAAACACGGCTGAACGCCTGCTTAAAGATGTCGCGGCTTTAAAAGGATATGATCCCGACGGATACATAGCCAAATATCTTATGCCGGGTGCCCCCGTCGGAGCTCCTGATGCAAAGATCCGCTACATACAGTTGCAACGTAAGCAGTTTGCACTTGACTATGACGACATTATCTATATCGCCACATATATTCTCACCCACTTTAAGGATGCAAGGAAATATTGGTGTGAGAAACTAAACTATGTGATGGTGGATGAAGTGCAGGACTGCAGCGGCGACGACTGGAAACTAATAGAGATCCTTGCTTCTCACCACGGCAACCTTTTTGTCGTAGGCGATCCCGACCAGGCTATATATGAATGGCGCGGTGCTTCTCCTAAGACCTTTGTAAACTTCAGAGCAGACACCGACATAATTCTCGATCGAAATTATCGCAGCACTCCCGATGTTCTGTCCGTTGCCAACAGCATCATAGCCAACAACAGGAATAGAATCCGAAAGGAACTTATCACAGTCAGGCTTAATGAGCGCATGCCCGTTTGGGTCCATTGCAAGAGTGAGACAGAGGAAGCGGAATACATTGCCGGAATTATTGAAAATGGTGCTCTTGAAGGGAGCAAGTTTTCTGATTTTGCAGTTCTATACCGTAGCTCATTTCTTTCTCGCAGAATCGAACAGGCTCTGCTAAAACGCAAGATTCCTTATACTGTTTGGGGAGGTGTAAGATTCTTCGAACGCAAGGAGATAAAGGATATAATTAGTTATCTTCGCTTGACAGCCAACGAAAATGATGACATGGCGTTCACGAGAATCGTCAATGTCCCTGCAAGAAAATTCGGCTCGGTCACACTTGGGAAACTAAGACAGCTCGCCGAATCGGAAAATTCTGCCCTCTACCCTACCCTTAAACGCTATATAGACACTCCCGCATTCGGAAAAAAACCGATCCGTGACTTCGTAAGTCTGATAGAGGAAGCCCGTTCCATAGCAGAGGGTCTGAAAGTGTCGGATCTTACCGACCGCCTTATGAAAACCAGTGGGCTTGACACCATGTATCGCACCGATGAGGAGGAGGAACGTCTGGAAAACGTCAACGAACTCGTCAATTCAATGATAGAATTTGAATCAACGCGTTTCGAAGATGGAGAATCTGACCTTTATCACTATCTCCACGAGATTGCCCTCTATACCAATACAGACCATCAGCAAGACAAGGATAAGGTGCGCCTAATGACAATACATCAGTCGAAAGGACTTGAATTTCCGACAGTCTTCATCATGGGGCTGACAGAAGGAGTCTTTCCAAACCATCGTTCAATACGCGAGAGAAGAATGGATGGAGAAGAAGAGGAACGCCGCCTCATGTATGTAGCTGTGACGCGCGCTGAAGATATGCTATATCTATCGGAATCTGAAGGTTACCTCAACGACAATGGTGCTTTGAAATACCCTTCACGGTTCATAGCAGAAATTGAAAAAGGGTTGATAAGGATTGAGGGGAACCCTGATCCTGCACTTCTTGATGGCACCAAAAACCTTGTGAAAACCCTCGACGACGAATTAGGAGGAGGCGACAGCAGCGTAATGACTGCAGGCACTAAAGTCAAGCACCGCATATTCGGAGAAGGAATCGTCGAAAGCTACGACCCTGCCTCCAAATCATACAAAGTGCGTTTCGGTGAAAAAATCCGCCAGCTGATACCATCCGTCCTCACCCCTCTCTGATTTACCGAATATCTTTACAGTCCATATTCACTTCTGCACCATTATCTCATCGCCCCATTAGCTCCTGATGCCACTATCGCTCCTAATGCATTTACGTGATCCTAGGCCCCGACTCTAAAAAATTTAAGTGATGTCATCACCGGGCCGCAGAACCTCCGATCTATGAAAACTAAAATTTTATAAATTTCTAAAATTCAAAATTCAAAATTCAAATTTTTTTTGTAATTTTGCAGTTTGATAAACCCTCAACATTGGCATATTAACCATGAAACTGATCAAAAAAATACTGGCATTTAGCCTCATGACAGCAAGCCTAAGCGCTTTTTCACAAAAAAAGACCGAAATGCTACTTTGGGATGAGAATCCTCTTGAGACATCTGATGCAAAAGCAGCTGCAGTAAGGGGACAAGATTACACCAAAGACCCGGCAATCACAGTCTACACCCCCAAGAACCCAACAGGCAAGACTATCGTGATGTGCCCGGGCGGAGGCTATACTCATCAGGCCATAGGACATGAAGGTCACGACATGGCTGACTGGTTCAACAGTCAGGGCATAACTTATGTGGTGCTTAAATATCGCCTGCCGCAAAAAAATCATCAGATTCCTCTTTCCGATGCAGAACAGGCCATGCGCTTAGTACGCAAATATGCAAAAGAACTTGGTGTTGACCCCAACAAGGTGGGCATTATGGGAGCTTCTGCCGGAGGACACCTCGCCTCCACTCTCGCCACCCATTATTCATCTCCGGAAACGAGACCTGATTTTCAGGTGCTATTCTATCCGGTTGTCTCAATGGATGAAAAAGTTACGCATAATGGGTCTCGCATAAACCTACTTGGTGATAAACCATCGGAAGAACTCGTCAAACTATATTCAAACGAACTGCAGGTGACTCCTGAAACACCTAAGGCTTTCATTATGCTTTCTTCTGATGACGGGGCAGTTCCTCCCGCCAATAGCATCAACTATTATAATGCACTGCTTGAAAATAAAGTGAAAGCTTCACTTCATGCCTACCCGATAGGGGGCCATGGCTGGGGCTTCCGTGACAGTTTCCCATATAAAAGTCAATGGACTCAGGAGCTTGAGAAATGGCTGAGAGAAGAAGTGCAATAATCTCTATCAAAACGTACAAAACTATATGGCCGACAACAACGACAACTTATTTGACGTAGACCAAATATCTAACATAGAATCAAGTGTTAACGAACCGGAGTTCCGCCAGCAGGAGGGTGAAATGGAAGTTGAGATAGACACCCCTTCAAAAGTCGAGGATTCCGGCTACGGCGACGATGCTATCCAGACCCTTGAATGGAACGAGCATATCCGCCGGCGCCCAGGTATGTATATCGGGAAACTTGGTGACGGCTCTCATGCAGAAGACGGTATCTATGTGCTCATTAAGGAAGTCGTAGACAACTCTATCGATGAATTCAACATGGGTGCCGGAAAACGAATCGACATCTCAGTTGATATCGACACAGGAGAAGTCAAGATAAGAGACTACGGACGCGGTATTCCTCTCGGCAAGGTGAAGGAGGTTGCCTCCGACATTAATACAGGTGGTAAGTTTGATGACAAGAATTTCAAGAAATCTGTAGGCCTTAATGGCGTGGGCCTTAAAGCCGTAAATGCACTTTCCACTCATTGCGAAGTGACGAGCTTCCGCGATGGTGAGTGTGTCAAAGTTGCATTCGACAAAGGAAATCTTATCGAACAGTCTGAAAAGAGGCCGACAACCGAAGAAAACGGCACACTCGTCTGCTTCCGTCCCGACGAGACTCTTTTCCGTGACTACCATTTCGATTTAGACACTATCGAGACAATGGTGAATAACTATACTTATCTCAATGCCGGACTTCACATTTATTTCAACGGCAAGAGATACCTTTCCCGCCATGGACTTCTCGACTTGCTCAAGGAAAATATTACAGCCGAACCTCTCTACCCAATCATACATCTTCAGGGTGATGATATCGAAATTGTTATTACTCATACCGATCAAAACGGAGAGGAATATTATTCTTTCGTCAATGGTCAGCATACTACGCAAGGTGGAACGCATCTTGCTGCATTCAAAGAACATATCGGAAAAACTATCAAGGCTTATTCCGGAAAGAACTATGAGTATTCCGATATCCGCAACGGAATCGTGGCTGCCGTAAGTGTCCGTATTCAGGAACCGGTGTTTGAATCGCAGACAAAGACAAAACTCGGGAGCAAGGAGATTGCGCCCAACAGTCAGATAACAGTCAACAAATTCATAGGTGATTTCCTCAAAAAAGAGCTTGATGATTATCTTCACAAGAATACCGACACAGCCAACGCGATGCTCAAGAAAATTGCAGCCAGCGAAAAAGAGCGAAAGGCTCTTGCCGGAGTGGCTAAGCTCGCGAGGGAAAAAGCAAAGAAAGTAAGCCTCCACAACAGAAAGCTCCGAGACTGCCGCATACATTACAACGACAGTCTACGCTCCACAGCAAAGGAAGACCGTAGGGAAGAATCGGCTATATTCATCACCGAGGGCGACTCTGCAAGCGGCACCATCACCAAGGTTCGCAACGCCGAGATTCAGGCTGTATTCTCTTTGCGTGGTAAACCGCTCAACAGTTTCGGTCTCACTCAGGAAATAGTCTACAAGAACGATGAGTTCAACCTCTTGCAGGCTGCCTTAAACATAGAGGAAGGCATCGAGGGTCTGCGATACAACAAAGTCATCATAGCCACAGATGCCGACGTCGACGGTATGCATATTCGACTGCTTTGTATCACTTTCTTCCTGACATTCTTCCCTGATCTGGTGAAGAAAGGGCATGTATATATTCTCCAGACACCTCTTTTCCGTGTGCGCAACAAAGCGGCGATGCAGCGAAAGAAAGGGAAGAAGAAAAAAGAAACCACAGAAGGAGAGAAAGACACCTACTATTGCTACACCGACGATGAGAGGGAAAGCGCAATAGCTAAATTTGGCAAGAATGCCGAGATAACCCGATTTAAAGGACTTGGAGAAATAAATGCCGATGAGTTCGCCGAATTCATTGGTCCCGACATGCGCCTTGACCCTGTGACAGTAAAAAAAGAGGACTGCTACGACCAGCTTCTTGAGTTCTACATGGGCAAAAACACCATGGATCGTCAGAACTTTATCATTGACAATCTTATTGTGGAGGACGAGGATTTATGAGAAAAGCTGTGTTCCCGGGCAGTTTCGACCCCTTCACCATAGGACATCAGGACATAGCCGAAAGAGCGGTCAAGATGTTTGATGAACTTGTAATCGGAGTTGGGTTCAATATCAGCAAGCCCGGAATGGAATCTGTAGAAGATAGGGTTGACAAAATAAAATCCATCTATGCCGGTAACCCGAATGTGTCGGTTGAAGCATATTCCGGACTTACTGTAGATTTTGCAAAAAAACATGGCGCAAGATTCATTATCAGAGGACTGAGAGAGGTTAAGGATTTTGAATACGAACGAAATCTTGCCGACACCAATTCCGCTATATCTGATATTGAAACAGTGTTTCTGATTGCGCGCCCGGAGTTAGGTTTCATTTCGAGCAGCATGGTAAGGGAACTCATTGCAAACAACTATGATGCATCGAAGTTCCTTCCCCAAAAATAGGATTGTTAAACTTTATGTATGCTTTAGCGTCATAAATTATATATACCCACGTATTATATGAAGAAATTACTATACGCAATATTTGCAATACTGACCGGAGCGGCTTCCGCACAGCAGTTTTTGCCATCTCATAAACTTCAATATGCCGAGCAGGCAATATCAAAATTATATGTTGATTCAGTGGATCAAGACAAACTTGTGGAAGACGCAATAATCGGGATGCTCAAAAATCTTGATCCTCATTCATCCTATACCAACGCTAAGGAAACCCAGGAACTTAACGAACCGCTTGAAGGATCGTTTAGTGGTATCGGTATTTCATTCAACATGGCTACTGACACTCTATATATAATCGAGACTATCGGGGGTGGTCCCTCTGAAAGAGTCGGGATTTTACCGGGCGACAGGATAGTCAAGGTCAACGACACAATCATCGCTGGTGTCAAAATGCTTAATTCCGACATAATGAAGAGGCTCCGGGGACCCAAGGGAACCACTGTTGACGTGACAGTGCTTCGTTACGAATCCGGACAACCCGACACCATCGATTTCAGAATCACACGTGATGACATTCCAATCTTTAGCGTGGATGCAGCCTACCTTGTTGAGCCCGGTATCGGCTATATCCGACTCAATAAATTTGGAGGAGAGACACACAAGGAATTTGCGGAAGCTGTCAAGAAATTGAAGAAAGAGGGTATGAAAGATCTTATTCTCGATCTCAGCGACAATGGCGGAGGCTACCTTAAGGCTTCTGTCGATATATTAGGGGAATTGCTTCCTTCCGGCAGCCTTGCAGTCTTTACGGAAGGTACCAACAGTCCTAAATATGACTATTTTGCATTCCCTTCCGACAAGAAACCTCTTTTTTCCGATGGCAAACTTGTAGTGATGATGAATCAATTTTCCGCATCAGCCTCTGAGATCACCGCAGGTGCAGTTCAGGATTGGGATAGAGGTGTTGTAGTAGGACGAAGAAGCTATGGAAAGGGTCTCGTTCAGCGTCCCGTGCCATTCCCCGATGGTTCGATGATGCGTCTCACTGTTGCTCATTATTACACACCTACAGGAAGAGATATACAGAAACCTTATACAAAAGGAAACTCAGATGCCTATGCCCATGATATATTAGACAGATTCAACAACGGTGAGCTCATGCATGCCGACTCTATCAAATATATTGATTCTCTTAAAGTCAAGACCTTGAAACTCAACCGTCCAATTTACGGAGGCGGGGGTATTTCACCAGATATATTCGTTGGCATAGACACAACAGAAAACACGAAATACTACCGTCAGGTAATGGCAAAAGGACTCATCAACCGCTATGCCATAAAAACAGTAGACAAGGACAGAAAAGAAATTCTTTCAAAATTTCCTACCGACAAAGATTTCCTAAATGGTTATAATATAAGCGATGCCCAGCTTCAGGAACTTTATGACCTTGCAACCGCAGAGAAGATTGATTTCAATGCTGAGGAAGCAGCTCTTAGCCGTCCTCTTTTTTCAATGGTTCTCAAAGGTCTCATAGGACGAGATATCTACGATTCTTCCACCTATTTCAAGGTATATAATGAAAGAGACCCGATGTTTAAAAAAGCTCTTGACGTAATTAAGACAAAGGAATACTCCGAGGTGCTCAAATCTCCAAAATAGAGTGGCAAGGAGTTCAAGACATAATCTTCAAGACCATTTTTATTCGGCTAAAATCATCGATAATTAATTTAAGAACAATAACAATACCCAAAATATGAGACATCTGACTTTAGCTATCTGCTTAGGTATAGGATCATTGGCAATGGCCCAAAACATCTCCGGCAATACCATAAGAAACTCTGCAGCTTCTGCAGCTGCACTTATCGACGAAAACATTGCTATAGCAGACTCTTTAGCCTCTGACAGCATTGTTTATGAACCCGTAGTGATCAGAGATCTTCAGGAAATACTTCAGTCGCTTCCCGACACTATGCCCGAACTGCCATACAATCTTATTGCCGGACCCTGGGTGTTTTCGGGTTATCGCAATACCAATGAACACTCATTCCACAATGTCGTAGAGTCAACAGGCAACAAGACTTTTGGATCTAATGAGCTAACAGATAAAGCCTATCTACCGGGGTGGCTTCACGATGCGCTTTCACAAGCTCGCATAAGCCAAGACCTCATGTACAAATCGATGATCTACACACCCAATACAATTCAATATACATATTGGGATCTCCCGGTGCCTCCACGATTGCCTGAAGATGATATTTCACTTGGTTCATACATCAGAAATCTGAATCTGCCGGAAGTGTCGCTTGACAATTCAGTGTTGCCGGAGTTTGAGCAAAAGAAGATTCATTGGCTACATAAATTCAGCACCGGGCTACAGTTCTCACAGGCCTATGTATCGAAAAACTGGTATCAGGGTGGCAATAATTATCTTTCTATACTATATAACTTCTATTGGGACGTGCAGCTTAACCAGACTTATCATCCAAACCAAATATTTCAGAGCACGGTCAATTATAAATTCGCTGCCAACTCAATAGAAAAGAATGCTGTAGGACGAAATTACTCAATATCGGAAGACAACTTCCAATATAATGTAAAATATGGTTTCAAAGCATTCAAGAAATGGTTCTACACTTTGACAGGACAGTTCAAGACCCAGTTCTTCACCAACTACAAAAACAACTCCGATGTGCGCTCTGCATCGTTCCTATCTCCCGCTGACCTCAACCTCGGTCTTGGTATGACATATAATTATGTCAACTCGAAGAAAACGTTCAATCTTACAGCTTCAATAGCTCCGATTTCCTACAACCTTAAGGTCTGCATAGATAAGAAAATGGATCCCACTCCATTCAATATCAAACCGGGACATACTTCTCACAGTGAGATAGGTTCGAGTGGGGAAATGAACATGACCTGGCAGGCTACTTCCAACATATCAATGCGTACACGTCTGTTTGCTTTTACAGACTATACATATTTTCAGGGTAATGTGGAGACTACATGGGATTTTGCCATCACAAAATTCCTCAGCACACAGATATATGCCAATCTTCGCTACGACTCAAGTTCAGACTTCAATGCTTCAAAATGGCATCACTGGATGCTGAAGGAAATTCTAAGCTTTGGACTCTCCTACACGTTCTCAACCAAATAAAGCCAAAGAATGCGGATTTATAGACTAATACTTGCAACGGCATTGATGCTGACGGCATCAATGCCGTTGCTTGCATTTTTCCCATCAGAAAATGAGGCTCGGATATGGTGCGATTCCAATATTCTGGACCCGGTGGAAGGAATATGGGAATATCCGGAAGATAATGCAAGAGTTGTGATCCAATCTGATCCTACTTCTCCCGGGGCATATACAATCACAGTATTATCCACTCCCGACTGCCGCCTGAATGTCGGAGATGTGATTGGACGTCTATATCCATCCGTAGACTCCCGACAGTTCCGCATGGAGCAGTGGACCCGAAGAGACAAGCTTTCTTTCAACAAACCCGAGGAATGCCAAGCTATTCTTTCTAATGATGGAGAATCACTTAGAGTTAAGTCTCCAAAGCTGAAACTGAAAGTAAATCTCAACACCCTTCTTCCAAGGTTCTGGAGAATTGTCAGGGTATCATACAAAGACCCGGTGGAAGACATACCGGCCGGACTACTTAAAGTCTACCCCGGCTACGACCATAATAGATCTTTGAAAAGGAAAACAAGAGTGCTATGATAAGACGGAGTTATATAAGTGCATTAGCTGTGCTTACTATTGTGATGTTATTCATTTTTGTCTCTCCTGAAGCAAATGCCAGGAAGATCAAGACGAAGCACACTGTATCAAAGATGACTGGTACAGAAAAAGAGACAAGAGACAATGGACAATCATTGATAGTCTTCACAGCAGACTCAATGATCTTTGAAGAAAAGGTCAAGCCTTTCATACGGTTTTATGGATTTGACAAGACTGTAGGAAGCAGTGTTGAGAGTTTTTTCATTTCCAATGGACTTGAGATGCCAATTGATGGACTTGAAATTGAAATTATCTATTCAGATATGAAGGGAAGGCAGCTTCACAAACGTAGGGTGATTCTTGACATTAATGTTCCACCCGGAGAGACTATACGCACCGACGTGAAAAGTTGGGACTCCCAGAAATCATTCTATTTCCACCAATCCGCCAAACCTAAACGGCAAGCTACACCATTCGACGCCAAAATAGACCTAATTTCCGTCTGTCTACCCACAGCGGAAAATTCATCCAAATAGGTTATAAAGCAGATACAAAATAAAAATCGTACTAAATTCGAACTATACGGTACGAAAATGAGATACTTACCTCATTTTCGTACTGATTTTTTTTGCATAAACAAAAAAATATCATAATTTTGCGAAAAAAAATTGTTATAAAGTATAAAAAGGGAAGTATATGCTTGCCTCATATTCAAGCTACTCCGAGACGGTTTTGTTTCTTTCCACTGTAAATGGTGCTTATCAGTTGCGGATTGTTACAACGGAAACAATATTTATAGGGTAATTACAATGAGAATAATATATCTATTAGCATTCGCAATTCTTACTTTTAGTATTAATGCCCAAACTTATATTGGGGCAACCGGTAATAGAAATGCAAGTATTGCCGAAATTATGCCAATTGACAAAAGCATAATGGAGTGTATTTATTCATATAAAATTTATGATCCGGAACTTGAAGAAAGCAGAGAATCATATAAAATTCTTGAAGTAGGGAAAAACTACAGTAAATTTTCCAGCTATGGTGCATATCGTGTGGATTCCATCATCAAGGCTGATTATCCAACAGGAATAACCATAAATGAATTTTTCGGTTTAGACAAAACATATCATCCCACTCGCGAATTTATAATAAAAGATATAAAAAAATGCAATATTCAATCGTATGATAAAGTATTCATGGATAAATATGTCTATGAAGAAAAAACTCCTGAAATAAAGTGGGAACTTGCACCTGAAACAAAAATAATATGCGGCTATGATTGTCAGAAGGCCACTGCTGAATTTCGTGGACGCCACTGGACTACCTGGTACTGCGATCTGCCGATTAACAATGGTCCATGGAAATTTGGAAATCTTCCGGGACTAATACTAAAAATTGAAGATGAGAACCTTGAACACATATTTGAAGCAATAAGTATAAGGAATAGCGACAATGAATTTGGCATTACAAAAGGTAGTCGTCAAAAGACTTCAAGAGAAAAATTCAACAAAGCACTCTATGAGTATAAAACAAAACCGGGGAACTTTATCTCCGGATCTCCGCTAATTCCAAAGGATAACGATGGCAAAGATTTCGTTCCCAACAACAGGATGTTCTTTAATCCAATTGAAAAAGAATAATCTAATTGTCATTCTTCTATTATTTTCTTATCTGTCGGGAAGCAGCCAACCATCAACGTATACAGTAGTTGATGCCGAAGGATACGTTAAAGGAAGGAATGGAGATGTTGTGCCCGGTGTTAAGGTAAAAATTACTAATAAAGAAAACAAACACATAGCATATTGTATAACCAATGACCGGGGCTTCTTCTCTATTTCCTATCCTAAGGCACTAAGTGACGGAACCATTCATTTTACATGTTTAGGATTTAAGGAACTGATCATTCCTTTATCGAAGTTCAAAAACAATACAAGCTATATTCTTAGTGAAGAGGCTCTTCAACTAAATGAAGTGACAGTGAGGGTCCCACCCATAACTGTGAAAAGTGACACTTTAACCTACAACGTCAATTCATTTCGGGATGCATCTGACCGAAACATAGAAGATATTATCAAAAAACTTCCAGGCATAAGAGTGACGGAAGACGGAAAAATTTTCTATAACGGTGAATCGATAAATAAATTTTATATAGAAGGCCTTGACCTTTTATCCGGCCGCTATGCACTTGCAAGCCGGAATATTTCTCCCGACGATGTTGTTTCAGTAAACATATACGAGAACCATCAACCTAAAGAAGTGCTTAGAGACATTGCCTATAGCGACAAGGCGGCTCTGAATCTGAAACTAAAAAACAAGAGCATGCTTCGTCCAATCGGATACCTAAAGGCAAGCGTCGGAATAGATACGGAGAAGAATGCACTGTGGACAGGAGAGGCATTTGGACTGTTGGTCTCTCCTAAATCTCAAATCCTCCTGTCAGCAAAGGGAAACAATTCAGGAAATTCATATCAGGATGAAACAAAGACATTGGCTGACGGTGAAACCCAAGAAAACACAATTATCTTCGACATATATTCCGACACTCCCTTTGGGAACGCAAAGATTCCAACAAGCCGATACTATGATAACAGGTCAGGTTCAGCCTCCATAAATTCAATATTCCGCATAGGGGAAAAAACAACCATTAATACTATTGCTGATTATACGAATGACTATTTCAGCTATATCAACAATGAAACCATAACTTATGCTTTAGCTAATGATGAAATTGTATCAATCTCTGAAACCGCGGATTCCGATCCGCATTTAAGAGAAACAAAATTTATTATCAATTTAGAAAACAATGCCAAGAATAAGTATATCTCCAACAAACTCTCAGTCATCGGGCATTCCAAGTCGAATAATTATAACATTATAAATGAAAAATTCATCGACCAGAATGTTCAAACACGTGATTATAATATTCACAATGTTTTTAACGGTATTTTCAAGCTATCCAACAATGTAATTGACTTTAAATCAGATCTCCAGCTGGGGTCAACCCCGACAAACCAATTGACAGCTACGGCAAACGGCTATAATATAATTCTTCAGAATATAAATGGATATCATGTAAGGAATAGAGAAGTTTTCGGCTATTCCAAGCTCATTAATGCAAGATCCTTTATCGGATTTAAGTCTTCGTTTAACCTTGAATACGACAAATTTCAATCTCAAGACTTGCTTTCGCCTCAAAAGCGGAATAATGACATATCAGGCTACAAGATAACGACTACTGTAGAACCTATTTATCAATGCAATCTTCCAAACAACCTGACTATAAACATAGGGACTCCGATTAAATTAAGCAATCTAAAATATCACAATTTAGAAAATAACAAAAGTTATCCGACCAACAGGTTTGACATTGACTTAAAGGCAAGCCTCAAATATAACTTTCCGTTTAATTTGAAGACAGCCGTTACGATTGGAAGGACCAATCGACTCGGAAACATATCCGATTATATCATGGTTCCATTCTTTACCACATTTCGTCAGAGCAATATATTGGGCTCAGGAAAGTTAAATGAAAGGTCGAGCTGGTATGCGCATGGCAACCTATCGTATAGGAACATTATAAATGGGTTATTCTCATCAGCTACGATTATGTTAAGGCGATCCTATTCCAATAGATTAGGAGGAATTAACATAACAAACAATGATGATATAATCTCTATAACTAAAATACACAACAATAAAGGTTATAGTTTAAATGCAGAGGTGTCCGTCTCAAAGAAGATATTCAGTTGCAACACCTCCTTTTCATTCGAAGGCGATTATGAATTTATCAGAAAAGACATGATTAGACAGGCTGATATATCAGAAATCGACATGAACAACTATACATATCGTTTCAAAATAAACAGCAATCCTTGGAACAATCATCTTATAATGATCCTGGATCTGAAGCATTCTTATTCCTTACAAAAGGCAAAGATGCTTGACTCTGACAATCACACATATCAAACAACCGTCAACATCACATTGGCAACACATCCATATAAGAATTTTGAAATAGGCACAAAAGGCTATCTTAACATGAACAATGTAAATAATCAGATATCAAAAAACAGTGCGTTTTTTGATGCATATACAAGATATAGCTTCCAATCATTCGATTTTGAACTTTCCGCTAAAAATATAACGGATACAAGAATTTATGGATATACCTATATCAAAGACTCTGATATCTACAACTATTCTTTCCATCTTCGTCCACTTGAGATACTTTTCTCCTTAAGATATTCCTTTTAGACCCCTCTTCATAAAAAATGGAATCTATAGATGTAGTTATGTGAAGATTTTATTTGCAGGTCATAATCTCAAGTACGAGTTTGTCGGTGGCTTGCATCGAATCCCTACCGATGCTTGTCAGGTTATGAATGGTCTCATCAACATCATCGGAGATTATCCCTTCGGCTGATGTCACGGCAAACCCTTTCATTGCAAGCATCGCCGACATCATGGCAGTGCTGACTCCGCTTGAAATCTTCATGCTGCATGAAGGTTTGGCACCATCGCAGATCATTCCGGTAAGATTCGCAACCATGTTCTTTACTGCATCACAGACTTGCTCATACCCTCCACCCATGAGATAGACAAGGGCACTCGAAGCCCCGGTGGATGCCACGACGCATCCGCAGAGAGCGGAGAGGCGTCCAAGAGATTGCTTGATATAGATTGAAGTCAGATTACTTAGAATAAGAGCACGGATCATCATCTCTTCGGAGGCATTGATATCCATTGCATACGAAACAACAGGCATGGTAGCCGTAATGCCTTGATTTCCGGAACCACTGTTGCTCATCACTGCCACCGGTGCTCCGCCCATTCTTGCATCACATGCAGCAGAAGTGAGCATTATGGCATGGGCTACAGGAGTATCACCAAAAAACTTCTCTCCAAAATGAAGCACTGTCGATCCAAGCGAATGACCATAGTTTCCCTTCAGAGCATATTGCGCAGCAGCAAGATTAAGGTTTTTAGCTTCCAGGATAAACGAAATCTCATCGATAGGGGCAGTCATGGCAAAATCATAGACCATCCGCATGTTGAGTTCAGGGTCTTCTTCACCTGTAACTATGGATTCCCCTGACTCCAGAGATTTCTCGGAAACAATTTCCCCATTCTTTTCAACAAGCACAAAATTGGTATGAGCTCCGGATATCACCACATGTGACATCTCGTCACCTGTTATCGCAGTCACATCAATATGAAGGTTGGAAGGGGCTTCTGCATCCAATGATATATTGATTCTTCCCTCCTCTATATATTTCTTTCCTTTCTCAACTGCGTCCGGAGTAACGTCGCGAAGAACCTCAAGACTATATTCCGACTTGCCAATAAGCGCTCCAAGGGCAACCGCTATAGGGAGACCAATCATCCCTGTTCCCGGAATTCCTACCCCCATGGCA
This sequence comes from uncultured Sangeribacter sp., assembly GCA_964421525.1. Taxonomy (GTDB): domain Bacteria; phylum Bacteroidota; class Bacteroidia; order Bacteroidales; family Muribaculaceae; genus Lepagella. The sequence continues at coordinate 27,412 of CAYQXG010000036.1, forward strand.
TTCTTGATGATGTTGCCACTCAACTTAAGATCAAGTCTTTCAGGCAGACATCCGAGTGTCTCAGTAGCTTTTGCAACACATAGGGCCACTGCTACAGGCTCAGTGCAGCCAACTGCCGGCACCACCTCTCGCTTTATTAACTTTATGATCTGTTCACGAAGTGAATTGTCCATTTTCTTCTAATTTTCAAATAAATCATAGAGAATCTTCAAATGGAAGCGTATCCCGGTGCGACATCTCAATCCGTTTGTTTCGCCAACACTTCCTGCAAACTGCAATGTAACGATCATTGCCCCCTATCTCTACCTGTTCACCTTCTGTAATTATCTCCCCACTTCCGTCTATCCTTGCATTGACAATTGTCTTTCGCCCGCAGCTACACGTAGATTTAACTTCCTCAATAGAATCTGCAATCTCAAACAATCTTCTGGAACCTTCGAATAAATGAGTCTTGAAGTCGGTGCGAAGTCCGTAGCAAACAACATTACATGCATAGTCATCAACCACTCTTGCAAGCTGATCAACTTGATCTGCACTCAAAAACTGCGCCTCATCAACCAAAATCCAATCAGGCACCTCAAGAGTCTGCTCAAAGCCATCACGAACCATATCATAAAGATCAGTCTCCGGATAAATCCATTTGCATTCCCTTTCTATACCGATTCTGGAACGAATCACGTTTTTCTTCTCTCTCGTGTCAACTACAGGCTTGAGACACATA
>CAYQXG010000037.1:0-13974 GCA_964421525.1 uncultured Sangeribacter sp.
TAGCGCCCTTGCCGCCGAGAAGGTTTCTCATCTCGGCATTACCTTCGGCCTTACCATTGCCGAACGTATAGACTTTCTTTGCCATTTGTAATTATTTATATTAAATATGTATCGTATAGGTTATATACCGGTATCCCCACGACAGACACCAATGGAATTAAAACGGTTTCCATCACGTTTCGGGATATGTGTGCAAATTTAATAAAAAACCTCCGAATAACCTAATTATACACCCAAATAATTTATCAAAAAAGCAGAAATTTTGGCTTTTTTCAGACATTTTTTAATTTTATCATTTTTTTATGCAGTAGTCAAAGAATTTTTTTATTAATTTTGTAGAGTGAACAAAAAGGGTCTGTTACGAACTATATTTTTTTGCAAAACCAAGGCGTTTTTTCAGCCTTGCAATTTATGTGTTTCAGATGAAAAGCTACATACTTAGTGCCACCACAGCGGCATGCGTTTTTTTCACTGTTTCTGCATTCGGTGCAGACGTCAATCTTCCCAAAGTCAATATCGCGGGAAGTGAGTATTACATGTATGAAGTGAAGAAAGGAGAATCCCTATATGGAATAGCCAATCGTTTCGGTTGGAATATCGACCGATTGACGGAACTGAATCCTTCACTTGGCAATAAGATTGAGAAAGGCACAAAAGTATATTATCCTATCGACATTGCAGTTCACAAATCGGATGAAGATGCGGAATTCACGGCACCGGATTCATATCCGGTTATTCGCCATGTGGTCAAGAAAGGTGATTCTGTTTATTCAATTGCAAAACTATATGGCGTTTCCGTAGATAAGATATATCTCTACAACCCAAGTTCCAAAAACTTATTGAAAAGGGGAGAGGTGATCACCATTCCCCAAGAATCGGATGCTATTAATGATGGTTCGAGTTTCCTTTATTATACAGTTAAGGAGGGGGACTCTCTCGCCGACATAGCTGCCGGCTACAACACGAGTGTAGAGCAACTATTGCGTGACAATAAAGGAGTGTCTGAAAACAATTTTGCAGCCGGCGATGTGCTTAGGATTAGTGTAAATTCGAATAAAGACAATGTTATAGTAAAATCTGTTGACGAGACTCACATAGCAAGGATCGAATCGTACAAAGCAGATAAAAACGACACATGGGAAACTGTGGCGGAGAAAACAGGTGTGGATGTAGAAGACCTGATAGAAGCAAATTCGGGTACCCAGATGAAGAAAAATGCTCAGATTGCTGTGCCTATCATTGAAACCACCACTGTAGAGAAAGAAATAGAGCCATTCGACGACAGGGAAAACAGTATTGACGGTATACGTGATATATATAAGGAGGTTCACATGCTTGAACTTCCAGACTCTATTTCTGACTTGACAAATAGCGTCAGTCTTGCCCTAATAATAGAGGATCCAATGTCAAAGCGCGACAACGAGTTTACCCGTGGCACGCTGCTTGCTATAGACAAATTGAAAAATTCTCCCTATCAGATCAGGATGAAACTATTATGCGACAGTAAAATCAATTCAGATTCTATAACTGTTACACAATCGTTGCTTACAGATCTTTCTGATTTTAAACCTGATATTGTCGTGGCCACTTATGAAAAGAATTTTCCTGAATGGCTTGCCAATTATGGAGAGGAAAACAGTGTGGAGATTATTAATGCATTCGATGTAAAGAATGAACTCTACATGGAAAATCCATCAATGATTCATCTTTTGACTCCATCGGCATATTTCAGTGATGAAGTGGGCGAGTGGACATCTTCATCATTAGGTTCATACAAACTTGTGATGGTTGGCAAGGAAGATCCGGAAGATGCGTATGCAGAATCAATTAAGGGGAGGAGAGACACATCCTCTGTGATAAAGAAGCAATTGGATAATCTTGCCGAGATGAAACTTGATGAAAGCGGCAGATACCTGTTTTATGGCTATCCTACATCTCGGGATGAAATTCAGACGATGCTGACAGCAATTGAGTATCTCAAGGAGAACAATCCTTTCGTAGAGATAAAGATAATGGGACGACCTAATTGGATAACTGTTGCCGAAGATATGAAAGAACGCTTTCATAAAGCCGACGTATATTTCCCATCAAGATTCTTCTTTGACCACACATCAGGTCCCGGCAAGGAGTTTATCGCTACTTATTCCTCTTCTTACGGCCACGGGCCATTACGCTCCTTCCCCACTTATGCAGTGGCTGGATATGACATTGCCAATTATTTCATACCCGGTATCGCCCTCAATGATGGAGATTTCAATGCTTCTATGCCAGAAGGCCGGGAGCTGCAGACACCAATCAATCTCGAAAGGGTAGGTAACTGGGGGGGATTTTTCAATCCGTCAGCATATATAATAAGGTATTCTCCTTATGGAGACATCGAAAAAATCCTGATTCGGAGATAATCACATGAAAAGAATCATACTTCTAATCATTACAATTATTTCAGTGATGTCTGCAGCTCATGCACAGACTCATTTCACGTCGAGAATAGATATTGGTGCGAGGGGAGGAGTCACATTCTCTAATGTCATGTTTAAACCATCCATTATCAGCAAGTTCGGAATCGGATATACCGGGGGTGTCACATTCAGATATTCTGAGGAAAATCATTTTGGACTCATAGCTGAAGTGAATCTTGTTCAAAGAGGATGGGCAGAAAAATTTGAAGACCTCCCATATAGATATCAACGTATCCTCAACTATGTTGAAGTTCCTATAATGTCTCATATCTACTTTGGGAAAAGGGGAAAGTTCTTTTTCAACGCCGGACCGGAGATTGCTTATTATCTTGGTGATAAAATAAGCACTAACTTCGATATCCATGATGTCGGTTCATTGGAGGGTTTCAATGATAAGAAAAGAAGAACCGATCAACTCACAATGGATGTAAGTCAAAAACTTGACTTTGGTATCGTTGCCGGACTTGGTGGAGAGTTCAGCGTTAACCGCAAAAACTCAGTTGCTATCGAAGCCAGGCTATATTATGGAATTGGCAATGTAATGCCTTCCGGACGACAAGATACATTCTCTGTTTCTAATCAGCTAAGCATAGGCGTTACAGCAGGCTATTGGTTTCGCCTCAAATGATATAAACTATGAAGTTTAGGACTGAATACATTGGGTCGAAATCTACATTGACTATCAGCCCCACGCACCCGGCAGTTCTAATTGGGTCATGTTTTGCAAACAACATGGCAAGAAAAATGAGAGAATGTGATTGGAAGGTATTCAACAGTGCAGGCACGCTTTACAATCCGTTGTCTATTTCAAAGGTATTGAATATTCTCATCTTTGATAAGAATTACAATGAGGTCTTGAAGCAATCTTTTTTCAGCGATGGGAACCTAATGCACTCTTGGCTCTTTGACACTCATTTTTCAAAAAAAACGGAAGCAGAGATCACCAATTATATAGAAACGGTGCGTGAAGAACTGATATGCTATTTGGAAAAAGCGCAAGTCCTAATCGTTACTTTCGGAACGGCATGGTGCTATTTCCTTTCGGAAGATAATGATTATGTTGTAGCTAATTGTCATAAACAGCCTCAGTCTATGTTCAGCAGAAGACGGATAACAATTCCGGAAATTGTAGGTGCCTGGACATCGCTATGCAAAATGATTAAGGATAGATTCCCTACTATATCCTTTATATTTACTGTCAGTCCGGTAAGACACCTGAAGGACGGTTTTGAAGGAAATTCCCGGTCAAAAGCAATCTTACAACTTGCTGTGGAAGAATTGTGCAACAATATTCCGGACTCTCATTATTTTCCAGCTTACGAATTGGTGTGTGATGATTTAAGAGACTATCGCTTTTATGCACCAGACCTTGTTCATCCTTCTGAAATGGCTGTGGATTATATATGGGAAAAATTCCGCTATACATTTGTTGATGAAGATGGAGAAAAGCTACTTAAAGAAGGAAACAAGAGATTTAAGATAAGGAACCATCGTCCAATCATTGAAAAGTGAAATAGTCATACTGTTAAAAAACAATAAAATTGATCACTATTTCTTAAATATACCATAAATTTTATTAACTTTGTGAGGAATTTTTTGCAATTCGGAAATAACTATTTTTCATAATCAATATTATCAGATTTCACTATGGTAAATAACTTGTTTTGGCTTGTGCCTGCATCCTCGATAGTTGCTTTGGCATTGGCTTTTTACTTTTTCAGGTGGATGAAGAGTCAGGATGAAGGCACCGACGTGATGCGAAAGATTGCTTCACATGTTCGCCAAGGTGCAATGTCCTATCTCAAACAGCAGTACAAGATTGTGACAGTGGTTTTCATCTGTCTTGTTGTGCTATTCTCCATTATGGCTTATGGTTTCGGAGTTCAGAATGAGTGGGTGCCGGTAGCATTCCTCACCGGTGGCTTCTTCAGTGGTCTTGCCGGCTTCCTTGGTATGAAGACGGCTACTTATGCCTCAGCAAGAACAGCAAATGCAGCCAGGGAATCGCTCAACTCAGGCCTTAAGGTAGCTTTCCGTTCCGGAGCTGTTATGGGATTGGTAGTTGTTGGTCTTGGCCTATTCGACATTTCATTCTGGTATCTCATCCTTAATTGGGCGATAGATCTTCCCGATACCCAGAAACTAACCATGATCACCACAACCATGCTTACCTTTGGAATGGGAGCAAGCACACAGGCGCTGTTCGCACGTGTGGGCGGTGGTATCTATACAAAGGCAGCCGATGTGGGTGCCGACCTTGTAGGTAAAGTTGAAGCCGGAATCCCTGAAGATGATCCTCGCAACCCTGCCACGATTGCCGACAATGTAGGTGATAACGTTGGAGATGTTGCAGGTATGGGTGCTGACCTGTATGAGTCATATTGTGGATCTATTCTCGCTACAGCAGCTCTCGGTGCTGCAGCAGGAGCTGTAGGATTCATGGATGTTGAAGGAGGAAGTATTGCACTTCAGACCAAAGCAGTGATGGCTCCCATGCTTATTGCTGCTGTGGGTATTCTTCTTTCCATTATAGGTATCTTCGCGGTTAAGACCAAGGAGAACGCCACTATGAAGAATCTACTTGGAGCACTTGCAACGGGCACAAACTTAAGTTCCGCCCTCATTGTAGCTGCCACATTCCTTATCATGTGGGCTCTCGAGATCCCAAACTGGGTTAATATTTCTCTGTCAGTGGTTGTCGGTCTGTTGGTAGGTATTGTTATTGGTCAAGCAACAGAGTATTACACCTCTCAGTCATACAAGCCGACAAAGAAACTTGCAGAAAGCGGTACAACAGGTCCTGCTACAGTGATTATATCTGGTGTAGGTCTCGGAATGATCTCAACAGCTATTCCTGTTATTGCTGTAGTGTTTGGCATCATAATGAGCTATTATCTTGCTTCAGGATTTGACTTTGCCAACATATCATGGGGTCTATACGGAATAGGCATAGCCGCAGTCGGCATGCTTTCAACGCTTGGAATCACTCTTGCTACGGATGCATACGGTCCCATCGCAGACAATGCAGGTGGTAACGCCGAGATGAGCAGCCTTGGCGAAAGCGTACGCAAGCGTACCGATGCCCTTGATTCTCTCGGTAACACTACAGCCGCGACAGGCAAAGGTTTCGCAATTGGTTCAGCTGCCCTTACCGGTCTTGCTCTACTTGCATCTTATGTAGAGGAAATTCGAATGGGTCTGCACCACATTGGTCAGGAGTTCATTCAGGTTGGCACTACAATCGATCCTGTAAGTAATTTGGAAGTACCACGTATGATTGCCTTGAACCAGGCTACTTTCCGTGACTTCATGGTTGCCTATGATGTCAACCTTATGAATCCGATGGTTCTTTCCGGAATGTTTATCGGAGCTATGATGGCATTCCTGTTTTGCGGTCTTACTATGAATGCAGTTGGAAGAGCAGCCTCTCACATGGTTGAGGAGGTGCGTCGCCAGTTCCGTGAAATTAAGGGTATCCTCACAGGACAGGCAGAACCAGACTATGCTCGTTGTGTTCAGATCTCTACAAAAGGTGCCCAGCGTGAGATGGTTTTCCCATCACTTCTTGCCATAGCAGTACCTATTATAGTTGGTCTCATTTTTGGCGTTCCGGGCGTAATCGGGCTTCTTATCGGTGGCCTTTCTGCCGGCTTTGTCTTAGCTGTATTCATGGCCAATTCAGGCGGAGCATGGGATAATGCCAAGAAGTATATTGAAGAAGGCAACTTCGGTGGCAAAGGTAGTGAAGTACACAAAGCAACCGTGGTTGGTGACACAGTAGGCGATCCATTCAAAGACACATCCGGTCCAAGCCTCAACATCCTTATAAAATTGATGTCGATGGTTGCAATTGTGATGGCAGGTCTTACAGTTTCCTGGAGCCTTTTCTAAAAAATTACGATAGATTACAAAACAAAAGTCGCGGATATCTAATGATCCGCGACTTTTAATATGTTGATGGCACCGGATTATTCAGCGTTGTTCTTGAGCCAGTCAGTGCGAATTTTGTCGGGAAGATGTTTAACGGTAAAGTCGGAGAAAGTGACATTGAAACCGTCACCGTCAGGACATGCTGCCATCATTCCGACTTTCACCGGACAGTTTGCCTCCATCCATGCGTTGCGCATGAGGGTGTATTCCTTGTCGTCGAATGAGTAGAAAATTTCAATTGCATCAAGACGACGAACAGCCTTAATCCAAAGTTCTTTTACAGGCTTATCCAACGCAATAACACTCCAGTCAGAAGTGTGATGTGTCACAACAGAGCTGAGATTGTATTTCCCATCTACGAACTCGATACCAGTTTTGATATAGTTCTCATGATCTATACGAATCATCATTCCGGCTTGGTCAAACCTGACTTTATAGTCACCCACTACCTTCACCTTTGCCTCAAACTCTCCACCATATTCTGCATAGTAGAATGGAGCATCATCCACAGTGAAACCATAATGAGAAATACGCCAATAGTCGCTTTTGGGGGTAACCGACATAATAAGTTTTCCATCTTTGATCGACCAATTTTCAGGTTCGTTGAACCAGTTCATCTTTTCAAGAGTCTGGGCACTCAGATTGAAAGACACTGTCAGGGCAATGAGCGCCAATAGTTTTTGTAAGGTTTTCATTTTCTTATAACTTGAAGTTTAATTAATAGTTTTTACTACTTTACAAGGATTACCAACAGCAACTGAGTTTGCCGGAATATCCTTTACCACTATGCTTCCGGCGCCAATCACACAATTGTCTCCTATTGAGACTCCGGGAAGCACACAAACATTCGCCCCAATCCAGACATTGTTTCCTACGGTGATTGGCAGAGCATATTCCAAGCCCTTGTTTCTTTCTGTCGAGTCGATAGGATGTCCTGCTGTATAGAATCCACAATTAGGGGCAATAAAGACATTGTCGCCGAATGTAACCGGAGCTCCATCAAGTATAACAAGATTATGATTGGCATAGAAATTCAAACCGACACTGATGTTATAACCATAATCACAAAGAAAAGGCTGTTCTATAAGTATATCTCCGGAAATATTCCCAAGAAGCTTATGCAACAACTCATTTCGTTTTTGTGTTTCACCCGGACGAAGCGAATTATAGTCATAGCACAATTCCTTGCAAACCTTACGTTCGGCAATCAGTTCTTCGTCATAATTTGCATCATAGATCATGCCTCTAAGCATTTTTTCTTTTTCTGTCATGATTATATGGTCATAAATTATTAACTTTGCAAAGTTAACACATGTTTTCACAATTCGCAATAATTATAAATAACCATTTTTATGAATCTACAGAAAGATATAGATCATTTACTTAGATCTCAACAGTTTGATGAAGGTAATCAAAATTGCGAATTCATATATAGATATGCCGAGGGATTAGCTATCATTGAGAACTGTGTTGTAGTTGTGAGCGATCTAAAGGCGAATTCGAGCCGTATATTTTATGGTGGATTTTCCAATGTCTTAGGACTATCCAAAGTGATTAAGGAGAATTCTATTTGGGAATGTGGAATAATTGGGAAGATGGGGAAGGAGGATCAGACTGAAAAGTATCTGTCTGAACTTAGATTTTTCAATTTTCTACGCAAGATCCCTCATAAAAGACGCAAGGACTATTATTTGGCAAGTCAATTGAGGTTTTATGGTATAGATGGAATTGCAGTAGATGTTATGCATAGGATGTACTATTGGTATGAGGGAGAGAGCGAGGTAATCAGATATGGGATTTGCATCTACAGCCCACTGACTGTGAGGATGCCATATAAAAGTGCTTCTGTAAATTCTATTACTGGAGAGATTTTTGAATTTACCTCGGAATCTGACAAATCCATCTTAAGCAAAAGAGAAAAACAGGTGCTAAGCCTCATTGAAACCGGATTGACGAGTCTGGCAATTGCTCAAAAACTTTGTATAAGCAAGAATACAGTCAGCCGTCATAGGCAAGAAATATTATCAAAATTGCAAGCGAGAAATTCCACTGAGGCATGCCAAAGAGGAAAACTTCTAAAAATAATATAATGGTATTTTATTCATATTTTATGAGCATTTTATCTTTCTTATACATGATGGTTTCTCTATCGGTAACACCTTTTTCGACATAAGTCAACAATATTTTTCTTTATCTAAATCAATATTCTTAAAATGCGCTGTTTGTTTAAATAGGTAGTTTTATGGATTCATCTTCTCACTTATGTAATATAAGCAAAAAATGATTATCTTTAACAACTAATAGAAATACAACGCCAGTAATACGTAACATGAATAAAGAGTGGTCAGAACTAAACAAGCTTATCCAAACACAAATAAGATCAAAACAGTCTTTCGAAAATGGTATAAGTACCTTAATAGAATTACGAAATCTTTTGATGCACTCACTTTTTTCAATTAAAAATGAGCTCGTAACTGTCGACTTTTCTAAAATATGTTTTCTTAATGCAGAAGGATATCACAGTAAAACCATAGCATATTCAATATGGCACATTGCCCGAATTGAAGATATCGTAGCTCACACATTAATTGAAGGAGATGAACAGATTTTTTTCTTGAAAAATTATAGAGAACGCATAAATTCTCCAATAATTACAACCGGTAATGAATTAGTAAAACAAGAAATCGCCGAGTTTTCACAACTTCTTAACATTGATGAACTTTACTCATATTTTTATGATGTTAAAGAAAGCACTGATAAAATTATTAAAAACTTATCTTTTGATCACTTAAAGAGGAAAATTCCTGCAGAGCATAAAGACAATTTAATATCCATGCATGTAGTAAGCAACTCAGAGGATGCGTTCTGGTTAGTAAACTATTGGTGTAGCAAAGATATCCGAGGCCTTATTCAAATGCCATTTTCAAGACACTGGATAATGCATATCGAAGCTTGCAATAGAATTAAAGACAGAATTCTCTCAAAACGAATCTAATAAATTATGAATATCTCGTTAAGTTGTTTGGATCATTCGTACGATATAATAATATTCCATACAACAATAGCAATATATAACTAAGATATAATATATTAAACTTTGTTATTATTTTATCAATCAACACAAAAATGTGAGCAAAACAAAAATAATTTGCTTATCTCACATAAAAATGTTAACTTTAAGAACTTGCTATTATATTATGATATTATGATAAAGATAGAATATAGATCTAAAGTGGATTGGTGGGTGTATGTTGTAGGATTCATAATGGTCGGAGGTTGTCTGTTCGGTCCGGCTATTGAGGGGGAAATCTCAATTGGAATTGCCTTGGCAATACTAATGGCTATTTTATGGGCTATTGGATTCTTTGGTGTAAAATATGAAATCAAGGGGAATCAGCTTGGTGTCAGAAATCTTTTTATTTGGTCATGGATTCCAATTGAAGAAATAAAGGAAGTAACAAAAACACGTGGTGTTTTAGCTACCGCTGCCTTGTCTTCTGACAGGATTTCAATAAAACTCTTTGAAAAAAACTCTTTGAAAACGTCCATTCCCATTACTATTTCGCCTAAAGATACAGATGGGTTCTTAGCTACTATTAAAAGGATTAATCCGGCAATAAAAATAAGTTACTGACAATTTAAATCAATAATTAAACTGATAACTTGCCATGGAAGACATAACGACAGTCTTATCGCAAAGAATCACAAAGCGGGAAATCCAGTCAATTGTCATGTGGTGTATGGAAAAAGATGATAATATCGAGACTCTTTATAACCTTACAAAGGCAAAGGATGATCGACTCAGTGTAAATGCGCTTTGGTGTCTCACACATTTGCCGAAAGAGTCTTTCGTATGGCTTAAGTCAAAGCAATATGAAATTATTGATAGCCTGCTTCAAGAATCCAATGTCTCCAAGAAAAGAACAATGCTTCAAATTCTTAGAGAAATGGATTATGAAATAGATTCAATACGCACAGACTTCATTGACTACTGTTTTTCGAAGATTAATTCGGAATGTGAACCTTATGCGGTCAGATGTTTCAGTATATATTGTGCTTTCAAGATGTGTCGTTTTTTTCCGGAATTGATCAATGAGCTTGAAACGCATCTGGAAATGCTTACCATCCAAGATTTATCGCCAGGTCTTAAATGTGCATTGCGGACAACACAATACAATATTTCCAAACTTAAATAATGAAAATTATGATAGACTTCAGAATAGAACCATTAATTGATAACGGTAATGCTAAAGGACTGTGCATCATCCCGGATATTAACGATTCCAACAAAGATTTTGATACAAAAAGCTTTTTAAGGAATTTTGCCAAGATCCCGGTGCAGACTCATTCTTTGAATGTCGGAATAGTAAAAAAATCTTGGGAAAACTTTGAAGATACTGACGCACTTGTCACCTTTGAAAAAGATATATCAATAGGTATTTGTACTGCAGATTGCGTTCCCATTCTTATTTATGCACCGGATGCTGAAGGTGTCGCTGCTGTTCATGCCGGTTGGAAAGGGACTTTGGGTGGAATTATTGACAATACGCTTGATGTATTAATTGAACATGGTGCTAAACCGGAAAACTTGTATGTAGCATTTGGACCATCAATAAGTAAGTCAATATATGAAGTTGACGAAGAACTGGCAGAAAAATTTAAATCTGCGGGTTTTGGAGCATATATTTCTTATTCCAAAGGCATAGATAAAAAACCTCACATAGATCTACAAGGAGTCAATGTGGAGAGACTTCTACGAAGAGGAGCAAAGAAAGGAAATATACAGATTCATCAAGGATGTTCTTATGATTCAAAGAATGAGGATGGAAAACCGTTGTATCACAGCTACCGAAGAAGCAAAGGAAGTCTTGCACGCATGCTAACAAGCATTATGCTTGCAGATAACTGAATAAGCAAGGAACCGACAATCTTGGGAGATTGCCGGTTCCTTTTTTTAATAGATGATTTTATTTAGAAATTTAGAATTTAGAAGTTGAGGGTTGGAATAGTTGGTCTATGGCCTCATCTACAGCTTTTGTATCATCTGCCGCTCCTTGAATGCCAACACCATCTGTCACCCATGTATGAGGGAGGAAATGTCGTATTGACTCACGTACTTTGTCGTGGCCAGTCCCATCATGATTGATTACAGGAACAACCCTCTTTCCTGTGAAGTCATAGTCATCGAAAAATGAGTAGACTGCCATAGGAACGTCATTATACCAGTTAGGCGCAACAAGAACTACATACTTATAATCTTGCATCTTACCAACTTTCCCCACTACTGCAGGGCGTGTGCGCGATTCTTTCTCAACGAGAGTGACTGTCTCGAATGTTGCTTTATCTTCAGGATATGTCTCAACCGGTGTGATAGCAAATTCAGTAGATTTATATCCTTTAGCCTTAAGAGCATCTTTTACTTGATCTGCTATTTTCTTTGAACCTGATGTTTCCTTACCTTTTTGGATAAAGTAAGCCACCAGGATTTTGTCTGCGTTAATACGTGTGCTTTCCATAATAATTTAATTGTTAAATTCTGAAGCTTCTTTCTCTGCTTCGTATTTAAAACGCAAAGACCTATCGGTTGGTTTGCTCAGATTTGATTCTTTTTCTAACTTTCGTGGCAATAATCATCACAAAATGAAGTACAATTCCATATACAAGCGTGATAGCCAAAGCCATAGTCTCGTTTATTATAATCAGATTAGACAATGGCATAGACCATTCGGGACGTGCCTGATTGAATGCAGAGATTAGAGCATACACACTCAATATGATAAACAGCACAATCATTGAGAGCTGTGCCACACCAATCTGAAGTTTCTTTAACACTCTCATGAATCCATTCTTATTCTTCATTCAGCAAAATTACAAAAACAGATATATATTAGCAAATAAAATAGTGCACAATTTTAAATAAATTGGTGATTCCAAAACGAAGTGCAGAAAAGAGCGAAAATCTTTTCTAATTTCAGTGATTTTTATTAATTTTGCAGTTTGTAAGGGTCCAGGATTACCATAGGCTTTCACAGACCCGATAAAAGGTGAAAAAATTGAATAGAATCAGCTGATAATGAAGACAAACGTAGCAGTTTTTTTCGGAGGCAGGAGTGTGGAGCATGAGATCTCCGTCATCTCTGCCCTTCAGGCCATTAGCGCATTTAATCAAGAGAAGTATAACATAATTCCCATATACATTTCCAAGCAGGGACGTTGGTATACGGGCAACAACCTACTAAATATCCGGAATTACAGGGATATGAGCAGCCTTACAGCTAATGCCGAGGAGGTTTTCATGCGTCCTGAATATGGAGACTTCAATCTTTATCGCGTCAACACCAAGTCCGGTCTTTTCTCAAAGAAAGATCCTGTGGTGGCTGAGCTGCACGTTGCAATTCCAGTTCTTCATGGAACAAATGGTGAAGACGGTGTCTTCGAAGGGCTACTTGAAACAATCGGAATTCCATTTGCCGGATGCAACACACTGAGCTCTGCAAACGGTATGGACAAAATCACCATGAAGATGATCCTAAGGGAGAGCGGCGTGCCAGTGGTTGACTATGTATGGTTCACAGACAAGGAATGGAGTCGCAACCGAGATGAACTAATAGATAGAATTGAGACTAAGATTGGTTATCCTGTGATTGTTAAACCGGCTAATCTTGGTTCGAGCGTAGGTATTGGCAAAGCCAGCGATAGGGAATCACTTATTGAAAAAGTTGACACAGCCTGCCGTTTTTCTCAGCGTATTATTGTCGAGCACATGCTTGAAAAAATGAAAGAGATTAACTGCTCTGTGCTTGGAGACTGCGATGACTATCAGCCATCAGTGTGCGAGGAACCAATTTCAAAAGGAGATTTCCTTAGTTACGATGAGAAATATCGCGGAGGCAACGAGGGAATGGCTGCCAGTGAAAAAAGAATACCGGCAGATCTTCCGCAAGAAACTTCCGAACGAGTTCAACATCTTGCATGTGAGACATTCCGAGTCCTTTCCTGCCATGGTGTCAGCCGCGTGGATGTTATGATTGATGAGAAAGATGGTAAAATATACGTAAATGAAATCAATACCATCCCGGGGTCTTTGTCTTATTACCTGTGGGAAGCAACAGGCATAAAGTTTGCTGATCTTATGGATCGTCTGGTACAACTTGCACTCAAAAGAAAAAGGGAAGTTGAGAGAAAGACTTTCAGCTACGACCGCAATATATTTGCACTTGGAGGAGGCGGAAAAGGAGGAAAGACCAAACTTAAAGTATAATATTCAATTCTTTGCAAAGCTGAGTTAGGGTTTAATAAGTTTTGGTTTGATATGCAATCATGCAATCCAAGTAAATAACCAATCTAAACAAATTAAACTGCAAATTGAGATTTCGAAATTAAATAAGATAACGATATATGAAAAAATTCACTGAATATAGCACACCGCTCAATCTCTCTAAGGTGAATAGGGAGATACTTGAGCAATGGGACCGCCACAAGCTTTTTGAGGCTTCCATGGATGTCCGTAAGGGATGCCCTACCTTTGTTTTTTATGAAGGACCGCCGTCGGCAAACGGAATGCCGGGTATCCATCACGTGATGG
>CAYQXG010000037.1:13984-28079 GCA_964421525.1 uncultured Sangeribacter sp.
ATGGCCCGTACCATAAAGGATATTTTCTGCCGCTACAAGACGATGAAAGGTTTTCACGTGAAAAGAAAAGCCGGTTGGGACACCCATGGTCTTCCTGTTGAACTCGGTGTTGAAAAGACTCTTGGCATAACAAAGGAGGATATAGGCAAGAAGATTTCAGTTGAAGATTACAATGCCGCTTGCCGTCGCGAAGTGATGAAATATACCAAGGAATGGACCGATCTAACTCATAAGATGGGTTATTGGGTCGATCTTGAAAATCCATATATCACCTACGATAACGCATATATCGAATCTGTGTGGTGGCTTCTCCGCCAGCTCTACGATAAAGGATATTTATATAAAGGATACACAATCCAGCCATATTCGCCAGCAGCAGGAACAGGACTTTCAAGTCATGAGCTTAATCAGCCGGGCTGCTATCGCGATGTGAAGGACACTACAGCTACAGCCCTATTCAAGATTCTTGATCCCAAAGAAGAGATGACCGGCTGGGGTGAACCTTATTTTATGGCGTGGACCACTACACCTTGGACACTTCCATCAAATACAGCACTATGCGTTGGTCCAAAGTTCGATTATGTTGCAGTCCGCACTTACAATCCTTACACCGGCACTCCGATTACAGTGGTACTTGCCGAAGTGCTCGTGCCTTCTTATTTCAAAGCTGATGGGGCTAAGTCAGCACTTGCCGAATACAAACAAGGTGACAAGGTGATTCCTTATGAAATCGTAGGACGTTGGAAAGGAAATGATTTGGTCGGCATGCACTACTCACAGCTTATGCCCTGGGTTAAGCCTACAGAGAAAGTGAATGAGTTTTCTGCAGACTACGTAAAGGATTTTGCTTCCTCTCATCCGGAAAAATGCTTTGAGGTTGGAACTGACCGTTTCGTAGAGATAGCAGAAAAGGCCTTCCGTGTTATACCGGGCGATTATGTAACAACAGATGACGGTACAGGCATAGTACATATTGCCCCGACATTTGGTGCTGATGATGCTAAGGTAGCCAAGGCAGCGGGAATACCTGCACTGTTTATGGTCAACAAAAGAGGGGAGACCCGTCCAATGGTGGATCTTACCGGTAAGTATTATGCTCTTGATGAACTTGCACCTGAATTTGTTGAGAAATGTGTGAACGTTGAACTTTATGAGAAACATGCCGGCGACTATGTAAAGAATGCATACGATCCGAAATTTAATGATGGAGGTAAATATGATGAGGCTGCTGCATCAAAGGCTGAAGATCTAAATGTAGTTCTCTGCATGGAGATGAAGATGGCTGGCGAGGCTTTCCGAATTGAGAAGCATGTTCACAACTATCCGCATTGCTGGCGCACAGACAAGCCGGTTCTTTACTATCCTCTCGACAGCTGGTTTATCCGCACGCCACAGGCAAGGGAACGCCTAATAGAACTCAACAAGACAATAAAATGGAAACCTGAGGCAACCGGAACAGGAAGATTTGGTAAATGGCTTGAAAATGTTCAAGACTGGAACCTCAGTCGTTCACGCTATTGGGGCACGCCGTTGTCCATCTGGCGCACAGAAGACGGTAAAGAGGAAATATGCATAGGCAGCTACCAGGAACTCTATGAAGAAATCGAGAAGGCAGTCAAAGCCGGATTGATGAAAGAGAATCCTTTTGCGGCAAAAGGTTTCAAACCTGGTGACTATTCAAAGGAAAACTATGATAAGATTGACCCGCATCGTCCCTATGTAGACGACATCACACTTGTGTCACCAAGTGGACGTCCTATGAAACGGGAGCTCGACCTTATAGATGTATGGTTTGACTCTGGAGCAATGCCTTATGCTCAGTGCCACTATCCATTTGAAAATAAAGAAGCTCTTGATAGCCATGAGATTTATCCTGCCGACTTCATTGCAGAAGGAGTGGATCAGACACGCGGGTGGTTCTTCACGCTACACGCAATAGCGGGCATGGTATTTGATTCTGTTAGCTATAAGGCGGTAATCTCAAACGGACTTGTTCTTGACAAGAATGGCAATAAGATGAGCAAACGTCTTGGAAACGCAGTGGATCCTTTCGGAAACATCGAAAAATTTGGAAGCGATCCGGTACGTTGGTACATGATTTCAAACTCATCACCATGGGATAATCTTAAATATGATGAAGATGGTGTAGCCGAGGTTAGTCGAAAGCTTTTCTCCACCCTCTATAATACATATAAATTCTTTGCCCAGTATGCAAATGTAGATGGATTCACAGGCGATGAAACACAGATTCAGGTATCGGAACGTCCGGAAATCGACCGTTGGGTTTTATCCCTTCTAAACTCCTTGGTAGCAGAAGTTGAAAAGGATCTTGATGATTATGAACCCACGAAAGCTGCGCGAGCAATCGAGACATTTGTAAACGACAATCTTTCCAACTGGTATGTTCGTCTAAACCGTAAACGTTTTTGGGCAGGTGAGATGGATACTGATAAACTTGCTGCCTATCAGACACTCTATGCATGTCTTAAGACCGTGGCATTGCTGATTGCACCATTTGCACCCTTCTATGCGGATCGACTTTATTGTGACCTTACAGGAGCAACAGCGGGAAATAACGTTTTTTCTTCCGTGCACCTTGCAGATTTTCCGATGAGTGATCAGGCTCTTGTTGACCCGGCTCTTGAGCGACGCATGGCTCTTGCTCAGATTGCGACATCACTTGTACTTGCACTTCGACGAAAGGTCAATATCAAGGTTCGTCAACCCCTCAGTCAGTTGCTCGTACCCGCTATTGACTCTGCACAAAAGGCCGATTTTGAGGCGATTGCTCCTCTCGTTGCTGCAGAGGTCAACGTTAAGGAAGTGAAGATTGTAGACAACGAAGAATCGGGTCTTGTTAAGAAGGTTAAAGCAGACTTCAAGAAACTTGGTCCTCGCTATGGCAAGATTATGAAAGATCTTGGCAAGGCTATAACCAATATGACAGCTGAAGAAATAGCAACTTTTGAAAGGAATGGTAAATTTGAGTTTGCTGTATTGCCCGGTGCTCCGGTAGTAACCCTTGATGATGTCGAGATAATACCTGAGGATGTTCCCGGATGGCTGGTAGCCAACGAAGGAAATGTGACCGTAGCTCTTGATGTGACAGTAACTGATGCGCTACGCAATGAAGGACTTGCGCGTGAACTTATCAACAGAATACAGAATATACGTAAAGATTCTGAATTTTCCATCACAGATCGCGTGAAAGTAATTCTGTCAGATACTCCTGAGGTTGATGCTTGTCTTAATGAATATAAGGATTACATCGCTTCTCAGGTGCTCGCAGACTCAATAGAACTCGCTTCAGAAGTGCCGGCACCTGCAAAGGAATTGGATATCGATGGCATGAAAATTTTAGCCAACGTAGTGCGTTGATAGATATGATAGAAACAACGTCTATAAACAGTACCCGCCACTCCGTGATACGCACGGGGTGGCTGGTTACTATAGTCATGCTCCTGATAGTGGTGATAGATCAAGCCGTAAAATTTTATGTAAAGACCCATTTCTATTTAGGAGAAGCTTACGAGATATTTCCTTGGTTTCAAATTAAATTTATAGAAAACAATGGAATGGCATTCGGCATGGAGCTGTTCAACAAATTTGTGCTCACTTTTGGAAGAATAGCCGCGGTCATCTTTTTTATATGGTTTATAAAGAAAGCCGTAAATGTGAAAAATCTGCGTACCGGATTTTTCGTAGCTTGCGCTATGATTACAGCCGGAGCTGCAGGTAATATATTTGACTGTGTATTCTATGGTGAGATTTTCAACAATCCTTTTCCGCCTCAGCATGCAGTGTTGTTTCCCGCTGGTGGAGGTTATGCAGGATGGTTTGAAGGAAGGGTAGTGGATATGCTATATTTCCCATTCTTCTCCTTTACATGGCCTTCGTGGATTCCAGGCATCGGAGGTCAAGAATATGAGTTTTTCCAATATATCTTCAATGTTGCCGATGCATCAATATGTGTGGGTGTAGCGCTGCTGATTATTTTCTTTTCTTCTGATTGTTCAAAGGCATTTAATGCAGTATTCGACAAAGAAAAAAAAGAAGGAGCAAGAATTGGAAAGTAAAATCTATTGTCGATGCACTTTGCCCATTAACATAAATCATATATTGAATTTGTTCTTTAGAAAGGTCTCCTCTTAAAAATGAAATACCTATCTCTGATATTCATAATTACCCTTCTTGCTTCCGGATGCTCTAAAAGGCCCAAAGAGATCATTGATGAAGACAAAATGGTGAAAATAATGGCTGATATTCAGATTGCAGAGGCATACGAACGTACAGGAAATGCATCTGATTTTCTGGATGGCAAAAGCCACGAGATGCTTGGAAGAGGTATCCTGATGCGCCATGGAGTCACTGTAGAGCAAATGGACAGTACTCTTGCATGGTATGGCCGCAACATGGACGAGTATTCAAAACTATATAAAAAGATAGATATTGAACTTAATAAACGCCAACAAGTATATGCAAAGGCAGCCGGTGAATCTGAAAAAGAAGGTTCGTCAACTGATTTGTGGCCATACGGACGTCATTTTGTGATAGACGATAAATCTCTTACAAATGGTTTAGTGGTAAATATTCCTGTTACTGAACTTATGCCAGGTGATAAAATAACATGGAAGATGACAACTGATGGAGCTACCGGACGATCACTTACCCTTGGAGTAGATTATGAGAACGGCACATCAGAGATGTCAAAAATATCCAATATGGGCATGGACAAATGGGTCGAGGCATCATTACAAACCGACTCAATACTAAGAGTAGACCGAATATTTGCCATTGCAAAATTCGAGCACTCTAAGTCTAAAGTATTTATAGACAGTGTTTATTTGTTGCATCAGCCATTCAATAGGGATGAATATAGCAAGAATGGCTTTCAACGTAAGGTTGGCCTGGCCGGACGCAAAGTCATCCTTCCGCCAGACACTTCTACAAATTCCAGTCTGGTTCCGGATTCCATTACTTCCAGACCCTCATTATCAACAGAAAACAACCGCGGAGTAACCACTTTGCGGAAACGGTTGCAATAACTTCCAAATACCCAATACCATTCTTCCTTTACAACCTGATCCCAATTCTGAAAAGCCCTGTGTATATCAAACACCTTGCTTTGTGAGACACGACACGCGAGACGTCGTCCATCTGCCATAGTGCAAATACATACTATAGAATGCGATTTGGATGTGTCACTCTCTAATTGCTCCTTTGTGCATCTATGGCTAACTGTTATATTACGACTAAAACGAGAATTAATGCTTGTCATCAAAGCCTTGAATTGTCGTCCGTGACTTGATGTGTCTTTAATTTTCTTGTAATGAATATAGAAATGGATCATCTCATGTATCAGAATATCTTCAAGAACCGGCTCTTCAAGATCGTATCGGTTGCTAAGTGTGAGATGAAAAGTATCACATCGTCGGGCTAATACACTTCGTGATCTAACCACCTTAAATTGCCCCATGAAAGACCTTGCCGAAGATATGTGCATTAGTGGCAGTGGTAATTCTCCGGCAAATATCATGTGGTTAAATCTATTAAATCCGGATATTAAGAATTCTATTGTAGCTCTCATTCAGATACTTGATTATGGTTTAAAAACCACGCGGCTGCAGCGAGAATGCAAAGCCAAATCGCCACACCCCACATGGGCATCTGATAGTCAACAACAAATTCCCTGCCACCTGATAAATTCTCTGTAGCCCATATAAGGAAACTGTATCCGTTGTCAAGAAAACTACCAAGAAGATTAGACTCAACGCCACAACAAAGTAAAGCCACAAATATAAAAGCAACAGCAAGATATAATGGGAGTAAGGGGAGAAGAAGAAGATTAGCCGGAAGAAACATCAACGGAATCTGAGAGAAGTAGAAGGATGTAAATACCCAAGATGCAGCCGTAGCAACAATCGTAGCTATAACAGTGCCGCAGATTGCATAAAGGTAAGGATGAGACCTATGGTCAATTGGATTTAAGTGCGATGAGAAAAGAATCAACGCACCAACACATACCACACTTAATTGAAATCCTGCATCGAATAGGGCTAATGGATCAAAAAGGAGTATAAGAAGGATTGCAGAACATAGGGCATTACCTGCAAAATTTCTTCTTTCCAAAATAATTGCAGTGAAAGCAAATGTCAGCATAATACAAGCCCTCACCGAAGAGAAAGACAATCCTGTGAGCATCACATAAAACCAAAGCAGAATAATTGTCAATGCATATCCCCATTTATATTTTCCAATATATTTGATTGGCCACATCAGAAAGAGAAGAAAACTTGCAATTATCCCAAGATGAAGACCACTAAGCGCAAGCATGTGGGCAGTTCCCCCACTTGAGAATGTAAGCCTTGTTTTCTCATCAATTCCAGCCTTATCACCCATAAGAATGGCATTGAGGAAATCAGAAGTGGATTTCGCAATATGACTATTCTCTATCTTACTCTCAATTTTTTCTCTAAATTCTATGAATTGATATTCAGGAGACCGGCTTCTGCCTATTTTCTCAATATATTTAGGAAATACTCTTCCTGAATAAAGAAAGCCATTCGCTTTCATAATAGGCGCTATTCTTTGTCCGATATCGGTAGTGTCTTTGGAAATTTCAATTAGAGATTTTGATGGAATCCTTATGATATCTCCTGCACAAAGATCAGTGACTCCACTTCTAATACGAGCTTTTGCTCCATTTGTACCAAATACTTTTACATCAATTCTATCTCCGTAAGTTTTTGCAAGTATTCTCTTTACTTCACATGTCACTATTTCCGGTGTCTCACCATCTGATGATTCTTCAAAAGACAACGGACGATTCATGGCTTCATCTACCAATCCGACACCAAAGAACATAAAAATAACCCAAACAAAATGCCATTTAGCCATCCTGAAAGCAGAATATGGATCTGATGATGCATTAAGTATTAAAAGATAAATCACTACTGCAACAATGACCGGGATAATACCAATCCACCAGGGCATGCCAATAACATATCCTACTGCAATTCCAGCAACAAGCGACAAAGTCGGTATTAGCGGTCCATGTGGTTTCATTCAGGAAATGAATTATTCATTCCAGATTTTCCAGGCACCGACAGCCTGCAGCCGAAGCATCTCAAGACCATTGCTGACCACGCATCCTCGCTCTTTGCATAGTTTCATGAACAACGTCTCAGAGGGATTGTAGACAAGGTCAAAACATATTTGTCCGGGACTCAAATACTCATAGGGGAAAGGAGGGGCAGTTTCAACATTAGGACTCATTCCTAACGGTGTGCAATTTACCACGACTTTAGCATGACTGACCAGTTCCGTTGTTAGCTCAGTATAGGCAAGACAATCATCACGATGAAAGCGTCCGACAAGTTGCGTCTCAAATCCAAGATTATGCAATGACCATACTACTGCTTTAGATGCTCCTCCTGTGCCAAGAACAATAGCGGATGGTTTTGCCGAATTTGCATCAGGACTATAATTTACAGAACTGAAAACCTGCTTTAATGACTCAGTAAATCCAAAGGCATCTGAATTAAATCCTTTAAGCACAGTTTTTCCTGATGAAGAATCTCGGGTTATCTTAATTACATTAACGGCACCAATACCTTTTGCTTCCTCGCTTAATGAGTCAAGAAACTTCATTACTTCAACTTTATAGGGAATGGTAACGTTGAGTCCGACCAGAAGCGGATGCTCGGCAATCAAAGAAGGTAGAAGCTCCACTGTCTCAAGAGGAAAGAGATTATATTGGGCAGGGATGTTTTCCTTCTCAAACTTTTCATTAAAATATTTTGCAGAAAAGGAATGACCAAGCACCTTTCCTATAAGACCATATTCTTTAAAATTCTTATCCATATATCACCAGATTATAACCCTATTTTCAGGCGATCTCCACATCTGATCACCCTCTTTTATACCAAATGCATCGAAGAATTCTTCAATATTTTGAAGAGTAGCGTTGGTGCGAAGTTTCTCGAGGGAATGAGGATCAGTCTTTGTTCTAAGTTTTATCTCCTCTTCACGGATATTTCCGGCCCAAACGTTGGCATAAGCAATATAAAAACGCTGAAGTGGTGAAAAGTCATCAATATCTTGTGCATCCTTTCCTCCAAGACTATCAAGATAGGCAGTTAATGCTATCCTCAGCCCACCTTGATCCGCAATATTCTCACCAAGTGTGTAGCGACCGTTTGCGTGTACACCCGGAGCAACTTCAATTGCATCAAATTGATCAACAAGGCGATCAGATAAAACTTTGAAACGTTCGGCATCATCAGCTTGCCACCACTCTGAAAGATTACCGTCTTTGTCAAACTGACGTCCGCTATCATCAAAACCATGGGTCATCTCATGCCCAATCACAACTCCTATAGCACCATAGTTTTGAGCATCATCAGCTGAAGGATCAAAATAAGGAGGTTGGAGAATTGCTGCCGGAAAGCACACCTCATTGGTGGTAGGATTATAATATGCATTCACCGTCTGGGGAGTCATGTGCCATTCGTCTTTATCAACAGGCTTGTTAAACTTGGCATAATTATCCTTAACGTACCAACGTGAAGCCTCAAGAACATTTTGAAGATACGATTTCTTTGGGTCAATGTGGATTTCAGAGTAGTCTTTCCACTTATCAGGATAGCCAATCTTAACGTTAAAAGTAGCAAGTTTTTCCCGAGCTTTCGCTTTTGTCTCCTCGCTCATCCATGTAAGCTGATCAATATGCTTGCCAAGCGATTTGAGAAGATTATCAACAAGAGCTTTCATATAAGTCTTGTTTTCTTCCGGAAAATACTTCTCGACATAGAGTTTTCCTACCGCCTCACCCAGCATGGAGTTTGGAATTGCCATAGCACGTTTCCAACGCGGTTGCTGTTCCTCCTTGCCACTCATCACACGGTCATATAGTTCAAAACTTGCATTAAAGAAATCATCGCTGAGAAGATTCGTAGCATCACTTACTGTCTCAAAAGTCATATAATCCTTGATCTCCTGCTCTGTCAAAGTGGGTATGTAGGCAGTAATAAAATCCGTGAATTTTGGATTGGCAAAGTTGGCTTTATCCACATTCTCAAGCCCTAATAACTTAAAATAAGTGTCCCAATCAAACTTATTGAATCTTGAACGAATTTCATCTATTGTGAAGATATTATATCTTGCCTTGGGATCACGCCTTTCTTCACGAGTCATCTTGTGGCGTGCAAATTCTGTTTCAAGTTTAATAACAGCTTTCCAAACTCTCTCCTGAGCATCAGCATCATATCCAATCAACTCCATCAGACGCATCACATAAATCCGATATGCGTCAAGAATTGCAGAATGATTCTCATTCTCTTCAAGATAATAGTCACGATCGCCAAGTCCAAGACCAACTTCGCCAACATGAAGTATATTCATATTGGAGTTCATGGCATCAGGACCTACACCACTTCCAAAGAAACTCCCACCAACACCGGAGTGTTGCCATGAAAGCAGTTGAGCAATATTTGAAATGTCGGCATTATTAATCTTGTCGAGTAGCGGGCGTAAAGGAGCTGCCCCTTCCTCATTCAAACGCTTTTCATCCATTCCCAAAGCATAAAGATCGCTCACTTTTTGAGCGACAGTGCCTTCAACATTTGCATCTTCATGCTTTGAAAGATTAAGAATCAAGTCTTTAAGCTGGTCTCGAGCATTTTCTCGAATGAAATCAAACATCCCGAACCGTGAATATTCAGGAGTCAAGGGATGTTTTTTCATCCAACCACCACAGCTATATTGATAAAAGTCTTCTTTTGGTGAGACAGACAAATCAAGATTTTCTTTATTTATTCCGTGCTTCATTGATTTGCAGCAAATTTAATTATTATATTTATATGATAATAACCCCTATAAAATTTATAAGTATCATATTATCAATTTTTAGAAATTTCTTCTAACTCAATTGTTGCGAGTTCCCAGAGAGACATTCCATTTTCAAGATCTTTCTGAGCCTTTCCATAGGCATCAAGAATCTCCTGAGAAGTATCACCACCTGCGATCTTGTTTTCAATCTCTTTTTGCAATGCTTCAAGACGAGCTATTTCTGCTTCAGCATCCTTAACTTTTTTCTCAGCCTTCTTAACCATCTTTTCACGAGCTTTCTGCTCAGCATAACTCAGTTTAGGTGCTGTGGAAGTTATTTCGGATTGTTTAGGCACCTGGTTCACTTCGTTGTTTTCTTTGGTTGCCGTTGGAACTGAAGGAGATTTAGTAAGTTCAAGGTCACGCAGATTATCAAGATTTTTGGAACGAAGAAAATCGTAAATACCTCCAAGGTTTTCCTTAACTTTGCCACCTCCAAATTCATAGACTTTCTCAACAAGACCATCAAGAAAGTCACGGTCATGACTGACGACAATCACAGTGCCGTCAAAATCCTTGATAGCATCTTTTAAAATATCTTTTGTCTTAAGGTCAAGATGGTTTGTCGGTTCATCGAGGATAAGAAAATTCACCGGCTCAAGGAGAAGCTTGATCATTGCAAGACGAGTCTTTTCACCACCGGAAAGTACTTTTACTTTTTTATCTGAAGCTTCACCTCCAAACATGAATGCACCAAGAATGTCACGAATCTTTAGGCGTATGTCGCCTACTGCAACGTTATCGATTGTTTCGAAAACTGTCAGGTTCTCATCAAGAAGTTGAGCTTGATTTTGTGCGAAATAACCTATCTTTACATTATGCCCAAGTTTGAGCATTCCGGTGTGGTCGATCTCGCCCATGATGCACTTCACAAGAGTAGATTTACCCTCTCCATTCTTACCGACAAAAGCAACCTTCTCGCCCCTGCGGATGCGAAATTCAGCATGATCAAAGACCTGATGATCGCCATAAGCCTTGCCTACATCTTCAAGGATAAGAGGAAAATCGCCAGATCTTGGAGCGGGAGGAAACTTGAGACGCAATCTGGAATTGTCAACTTCATCCACCTCAATAGGCACAATCTTTTCGAGTTGCTTAATTCTGCTTTGGACCTGGATAGCCTTAGTGGCTTGATAACGGAAACGTTCAATGAAAGCCTTTATATCAGCAATCTGCTTCTGCTGATTTTCATAAGCCCGCATCTGCTGCTCCACGCGTTCTTTCCTAAGTTCTGTATATGGAGTATAGCTCACCTTATAATCATAAGCCTTACCACAGGAAATCTCTATTGTGCGACGAGTGACATTGTCGAGGAAAGCACGGTCATGGCTAACTAACATAACAGCCCTCGCTTTGTTCTGCAGGAATTGTTCCAGCCATTGAATAGACTCGATGTCAAGATGATTTGTTGGCTCATCAAGGAGAAGCAAATCGGGTTTTTGAAGCAGTATTTTAGCGAGTTCCACCCTCATTCTCCAGCCACCTGAGAATTCGGAAGTAGGGCGGTCGAAGTCTTCACGGTTGAATCCAAGGCCTAATAGAGTTTTCTCCACTTCTGCTTCCATATTATCAGCGCCTTCCATAGTAAGTCGCTCATTGAGATACTCTATATCTTCAATTAGTTTTGCGTAGGAATCGCTTTCGTAGTCGGTACGAGTGGCAAGCTGGTTATTAAGCTCATCAAGTCGGGCCTTATGCTCATCAATATGAGAAAAAGCCTTTTTCGCTTCGTTTATAATTGAAGTGTCATCAGCGAGTTTCATCTGTTGCGGTAGATAACCAATGGTCACTTCAGAGGGTTTAGCCACAGTTCCGGACGTAGGTGGCTGTAATCCGGCTATAATCTTAAGCAAGGTGGACTTGCCGGCTCCATTTTTACCGGCGAGGCCTATCTTATCGGTCTTGTTAATGACGAAACTCACGTCCGAGAATATCGGACGTGCAGAAAATTCCATTGTCAGATCGTTGACGCTTACCATGTTTGAGTTGTCAGTTGTCAGAGAAATTAAGGTTCTGATGAGGCTTGCTTGAAAGCATCCATGATTGCGGTAGGCATTCCATTAGCAAAAGCACCGAGATGGTATTGAGCATCAGCATCAATTTCCGGTGCCCAATAGAATACTCCGGTGCATGCACCGTCGGTAAGCTTCTTCGATGCTTTAATCAAAGCATCAATAAACTGCTTTCCTTTCTCGGGCTCACGGGCGTCAACACCCGTCTCCACAATCATCACCTCGCTTCCATATTTTTGCTTAAGGTGATTGATGTTTGCTATTGCATCGACAAGAGTCATTATTTCACTTTCTTCCTTTTTTCCTTCCATCGCCCAAAATGGATATACGCTCATGCCTATTACATCCCATTCTACTCCATTGGCTTTAAGATAATCAAAGACATCGTCATAGAGTTGCTGATTAAAACCATCATCAAGATGAATTATTGTCTTGGCATCAGGATAAATATCTTTGACAGCCTTACATCCCGCCTTTGTAAGTTCAGCATAATTTTGAGGATTCTCATGATAGTTTCCCATCGGCCACAAGAAACCGTGGGTGGTCTCGTTGCCAACTTGCACCCATTTCACGTCGATGCCATTGTCTTTAAGTAACTTAAGAGTGGAGCGAGTATGGTTTGCAAGCGCCTTTGCAGTCTGATCTACATTCATTCCTAACCAAGCTTTCGGAGGATTCTGCTTACCCGGATCTGCCCACCAGTCGGAATAATGGAAATCTATCATGACAGGCATACCAAGAGCTTGAGATCGTTTTGCCATCTTAAGCACATCTTCAGGAGAGCAGAAACCATCTTTAGGATCAACCCACACACGAAGACGAGTTGCATTCATGCCATAGTCTTTCATAAGCTGAGTGGTCTCTGTCACTTCACCTTTGGAATTCTTGGTGAAATGACCACGAGCTTCATCTGCAGTAGTGCCTGAAATGTCTCCTCCAAGCCAAAACGGTTCTGCGGAGTAAGCAGCAGTCATGCTCAGTAATACTGCTGCTACGCAAATTATTCTTTTATTCATTTTTATCATGATATTTTATAGCAGCCTCCATAAACGAATGGAAGAGCGGGTGTGGGTTAAGCACTGTACTTGAGTATTCTGGATGATATTGAGTACCTATCATCCATCTCTTACCAGGTATTTCCACCACTTCTACAAGATGCGACTGAGGATTCTCACCAACACAGCGCATCCCAGCCTTTTCAAATTCATCCCTATATGAATCATTGAATTCATACCTGTGTCTGTGACGTTCTTTAATTTCAGTCTTATCGTATGCTCTTGCGACGAGACTATCGGGAACAAGCACACAATCATAAGCACCAAGACGCATCGTGCCACCCATATTGGAGATATGCTTCTGCTCCTCCATTATGTCGATTACATTATGCTTTGAATTAGGATCCATTTCAGCACTATTAGCATCTTTATAACCAAGAACATTACGTGCAAACTCGATAACCATACATTGCATACCGAGACAGATGCCGAAAGTTGGGATATCATTTTCACGACACCACTTGATAGCAACAAACTTACCTTCAATGCCACGATTGCCAAATCCCGGAGCGATGATCACTCCATCAAGACCGGCCATCATGGATGCTACGTTCTCATCAGTAAGTTTCTCACTATGTATATACTTAAGATTCAGTTTATGGTCGCAATATGTAGCAGCTTGGAAAAGTGACTCATTAATAGATTTATATGCATCTTGAAGTTCTACATATTTTCCTACCAGTCCGATAGTCACCTCTTTTTCTGCATTATGGATCTTATCAACAAAATCAAGCCATGGTTTCATGTAAGGTTTTCCATAAACCGGGACGTGCATCTTACGCAATACAATCTCATCCAAGTCTTGCTTGTGAAGCATAATTGGAACTTCATAAATACTTGGACAGTCAAGCGACTGGATGACAGCATCTTTTGCAACATTACAGAACTGAGCTATCTTGGCCCTCATACTTTCCGGAATATCGTGCTCAGTACGAAGAACAAGTACATCAGGCTGAATACCAAGCTGCTGAAGCTGTTTCACTGAATGCTGAGTGGGTTTTGTCTTTAGTTCCTTTGCTGCGTGAAGGTATGGAACATAGGTCAGATGAATGCAGAGCGCGCTATCACCAAGTTCCCACTTCAACTGACGTACAGCCTCAAGAAATGGAAGAGATTCTATATCACCTACAGTGCCACCTA
>CAYQXG010000038.1:0-27801 GCA_964421525.1 uncultured Sangeribacter sp.
ATGACTTGTTTTTATGCCCTTCATAAGTGTCAACTTTTTTCAGTTCAAGTCATAGAATTTACTGAATTTGGTTGGCGGTTGTTTAAACAAATCTTTCTTTTTTCAAGATTTACAAAAGTTTTAATTGACATAGCAATTTATTAATCCACAAAGCATATCTTCATTGTAGCAAAATGAATGAATTATTATGAAAAAGTAAAATTATTAAGGAAATAATTTCTTAAATGATATTTACATTTATTAAATATTTTTTCGTAAATTTGCACCATGAAAACACTTTTAGGATTTAGCCCTTCACGTAAGAGCTTGATTTTTGATTATATAATGATAATCTTAGGCATCTTTATGTATGCCTTCGGTTTCTGTGCCTTTATCCTTCCCCACAAGATTGTGATGGGAGGACTTTCAGGTGTCGGCACACTCGTCTATTTCGCCAGCAATGAGAGGATTCCGGTGGCAGTGACACAATTCACACTCAACATGGTGCTTCTTGCTTTCGCCTATAGGGTTGTTGGAAAGACATTTGTGATCCGAACAGTGTTTGGAGCAACCATGGTCTCCCTCTCCATCGGTGTCGGCGAGGCTTTCTTCATGAATCTTGGTCATCCCATTCTTGAAGACGTGTCGCTCAGCGCCATACTGGGCGCCATAATATGCGGACTTGGAGTAGGAACCGTTTTGATTCATAACGGATCGACCGGGGGCACCGACATCGTTGCCTCCATGGTCAATAAGCTAAGCAATGTAAGTATCGGGCGCGCAATGGTCATCACCGATATTGTGATAGTATCAAGCAGTATCCTCTTGCCTTTCGATGGTCCCTTTGGAGCGCGCCTGGAGGCACGAATTCCCATCATGGTCTACGGTTATGTCGTGACTTTCGTCGCATCATATTGTGCCGATATGATTGTTGTCGGCAACCGCCAGGCTGTTCAGTTCATTATCTTCAGTCGTCATTGGCAAACCATAGCCGACGCTATAAACAATGACGCGAAACGCGGTGTGACCGTCCTCGACGGAGAAGGATGGTATAGCAAGAAACCAATAAAGATTCTGATGGTATGGTGTCGAAAGATGGAAGGCCCCGGAATTATGCGTCTCGTGAAAAGCATTGATGATGACGCATTCATCACGCAAGGAGCCGTAAACGGTGTCTTCGGTAAAGGATTCGATATGTACAAGGTTAAAATAAAATCTAAAAAAAACCAGACGAAGCCGATCGATTAATCTTTTAATCATTAAGTGTATAGTTAATTTGATTCATACAAGCGATCAAGCGCCCGAACAGCCAAACAATTAAACAACATACAATTAAACTAAATATCAACCAACAACTAAAAACTATGAAGAGACTATTTCTCTTATCCGCTCTAATGATGTTGTGCTCAGCAGCATGGGCCGACTACGTCTGCCGCGGATCTGTTTTTGACGCACAGGGTGAGCCTCTCATCGGTGCAACTGTCAATTTGGCAGGTACACCGATCGCCACCGCAGTTGACATCGACGGAAACTTCAAGCTTACCGTTCCTGACAATGCTAAGGACTTGAAGATTTCTTATGTAGGTTACAAAGACAAGTCTGTTAAAGCACAGCCGGAAGTAGGAAAGATTATCCTTGATCCGGAAACTACAATGCTTCAAGACGTTGTCGTTAGCCAGTCTGTGGCTAAAACCCGAAAAACTCCTGTAGCTGTCTCCACTGTAGATGCTCCTTTCATTGAAGCTAAGCTCGGAGGTCAGGAATTCCCGGAAGTCCTTAAAACCACTCCCGGTGTCTGGGCTACCAAGGATGGCGGCGGTTATGGCGACGCTAAGATCAACATGCGTGGTTTCAAGAGCGCAAACGTTGCCCAACTCGTTAACGGTATCCCAGTCAACGATATGGAATGGGGTGGCGTATATTGGTCTAACTGGTCCGGTCTGAGCGATGTCACTTCTTCTATGCAGACTCAACGTGGTCTTGGTGCTGCTATCATTTCTACACCTTCTGTAGGTGGTACACTCAACATCACCACCAAAAGTCTTGACGCAAAGAAAGGCGGAACTCTCTTCTATGGCATGGGAAATGACAATATGAACCACATAGGTTTCTCAGCCTCAACCGGTCTGATGAAGAATGGTTGGGCCATAACAATTATGGGTAGCCGCAAGTGGGGAGAAGGCTATGTGCAAGGCACAAAATTCGATGCTTTCACATGGTTTGTAAATGTTTCTAAAAAGCTTAACGATAGCCATCAGCTGAGTCTTACTGCATTTGGTTCTCCTCAAGACCACTGGCAGCGTAATTCCAACAACGGTCTCACAATTGAAGGCTGGCAGAATGTCAAGAATTTCATGAATGGCGAGAGCATGTACCGCTACAATCCAGCATTCGGATACCGTTTGAACGGTCAGGAATATGTATCAAACCAGAACCACTTCCACAAACCCCAGATCTCTCTTAACCACATTTGGCAAATCAACTACAAGTCAAGCCTATCCACAGCTGTTTACCTATCAATTGCTAACGGTTATGGCAACAGTGGACAAGGACGTACATCCGACTACAGAAGCCAATGGTATGGTGCAAACAATGGTGTCCTTTCCGACACATGGCGTTGCGCTGACGGCACTTTCGACTATGCCGGAATCGAGGAAATGAATGCAGCATCCACTACCGGCTCCAACATGGTGATGGCTCAGTCTATCAACAACCACACTTGGGTTGGCCTCGTGTCTACCTACAAAAACGAATTGGTTCAAAACCTTAACCTTCTCGTTGGTCTTGACGTCCGCTATTACGCCGGTCTGCATCAGACCAAAATCAGTGACCTCTTCAACGGTCAGTATTATGTAGATGATTCTTCACGTAAAAGCGTTCTCCCAAGCAACAACAGTGCAGCCGCTGATCCAAACTGGCAGTATGAAAAGCTTGGTGTTGGAGACATTGTATATCGTAACTATACAGGATATGTTGCTCAGGAAGGTCTTTACGCTCAGCTCGAATACAGTTGTCTTGAAGACGAAAAGCTCAACGTATTCCTCGGTGGTTCTATCAACAATAATTCCGACTGGCTCGTTAACCGTTTCTACTATGATAAAGAACATCAGCGCTCTGAAACCCTTAACTTCCTCGCCGGGAATGTCAAAGGTGGTGTAAACTATAATATTGACCGCCACAATAATATATTTGCAAACGGTGGTTATATCAGCCGTGCACCATTTATGTCGAGCGCGTTTCTTTCAAGAGAAGTCTCCAACGCTGCCAACCCCAACGCCCTTAATGAGAAATGCGTTTCTGCAGAAATCGGCTATGAGTTCCACTCACCAAAATTCACAGCTCAGGTTAATGGTTACTTCACTCGCTGGATGGACCAGACTATGGTCAAGACCAACACTATGCAAGACGGAACCCGCTACGTCATGAATATGTCGGGCGTTGCTTCACGCCACATGGGTGTGGAAGTTGCCGCTACCTATAAACCTTTCAACTGGCTTGAATTCTCAGGTATGTTCTCTTATGGTGATTGGGTTAATGATTCAAATACTATCGGCTATTTCTACAACTCAGAATCTCAGCCACTCGCTAACCTGAGTACCGGCGCCATAGCTTCCGGTCTCATGGCAGAAGACCACCTCTGGGCTAAACTTAACACTAAAGGTAGAAAAGTTGGTGGATCTGCACAGTCTACCGGTTCATTGAGCATGACAGTCCGTCCGGTCAAAGGTTGGAGAATCGGTGTTGATTGGGTTGCTTCTGCACGTAACTATTCTGACTACACAATCACCGGCAGCAATCTTAGCGCAGGACAGGAACTGGAACTTGGAGAGCCCTGGAGAATTCCATGGGGCAACCAGCTCGATCTAAGTGCAAGCTATTCATTTAAGTTCGGAGGTATAAATGCTACAATTTTCGGCAACGTAAACAACCTCTGCAACTATAATTACATCATGGATGCATACACTTCTGCAACATCCAACGGCACTTGGCAGAATGCATATCGAGTATTCTATAGCTTCGGCCGCACTTATTCACTTCGTCTCAAACTCACTTTCTAAGACAACGATATGAAGATTTCAGTAAAAAATATATTTTTCGCATTAGGCGCGACTACCATGTTGGCTTCCTGCAGCGAAAATGCCTGGAACGACCATCTGGATGGTTTCGAACCCGGAGTGAACTACAATAACGCGATCGAAGCAGAGTTCACAATGTCTGCAACCGACTATAATGCTGTGGCTTCCAATGCCACTAACAAAGCGCTTGCTGAGGCAGCAGGAACTGCCAATGCCCTTAAGGCTGTTGGCAGCAATGGTATCTTCTCAGCAGAAATACCCGCAAAACAATATCTCCCTGCATTCCTTGCTTCGAGCAACGCTCCTTATTTCCTTGCACCGGCAGGATCTAAAGTAAATGTTACATATCAGGAAACCGGTGTCACTGATCCTGTAATCGCACAGATTGCTGCCGCAGCATCCTACACTGTGAGCAAAGATGACTATATCAATGTGTGGGGCAGCGACAAAGACTACATCGATGCTTTTGCACCTATGACTCCTGCAGAAAACAAGATTCCGACAATTCTCAAGAATGCTCTTCCTGATGCTGCAGCAGGTGATTTGGCAATCGTAAGCTACAACGAAAGCGCAACAAATCCTATCTTCATCTCAGACTCAGAAGTTGAAGAATTTATCGGAGGTACTTTCTTCCTTGTTGCCGATGGATCAAACGGTGCAGGTTCTCTTGCTTCCAACAAAACCTACGGTTACCTTCCCCTCGTGGAAATGAGCGTTGCAGATGGAACAGTAAATGCAGATGAAATCAATGCCTTTACATTTATTCCTACTGAAGGAGGCTATTATTTGAAAGACGCTTATGGAAGATACCTCTTCCAAAAAGACAACTACAATAATTTCAATCTTTCAGCCACTCTTCCTGCATCCGGTGCTGTATGGACTGTAGATGTGGCTGCTAACGGTCAGGCCACCATTACCAACACCTTGGTTGGCAAATGGATTCAATTCGACGGTACATACAACAGCTGGGGATCATATAATGAAGCAAAAGGTTCTCTTCCCGTTCTGTACAAGGCTCCCGCGCCAAAATACTACCTTGTGACAGAAGATGGACACGGTGCCTGTCCTTTAGCTGCCAATAAGACTTACGGATATCTTGCAAGCGTGGACATGTCAGTTGAAAATGGTATAGTTACATCAGCTGATCCTGCAAATGCATTTACATTTGAAGTGACAAAGGGTGGTTACTATATCAAGGATTCCTTCGGCCGCTATCTTTATCAGACCGGCACATTCAACAGTTTCAACGTTTCAGAAGAAATCCCTGAAACCGGTGCCCTGTGGACTGTTAACGAAGATGCTACCGGAACTGTTGTTATCACAAATACAGAGGTCGGTAAGACTATTCAGTATGATAATAGCTACAATAGCTGGGGTTCTTATGCTGATATCAATAAGGTGCTTCCAAAGATGTATAATGCAGCGGCTTCAGCTCCTGCTGCAGCTAATGCACCTGCGAAGATTGTTGCCGGTACTCCTGTAACATCCAATAAGAATGCTGTCTTTGAATTCGACGGCACCAAGTGGTCAGAGGCTCAAGGTGTAACTGCACTCGATGCTGCTGATTATGCTGCAATGGGATTCAGCAACAACAGTCTTGAGAATCCTGAGATTTATCTGCCGCTCTACTTGAAGGCAAACAAGCCTTATGCTGTGGAAGGCGACATGACAGCAGTGGTCTACAACGGAAAGAAATGCTCGATGTTGGTATTTGACGGTCTGAACTGGACTATCAATAATGACGATCTCCAGACCAAGACTGCCCAATTCCTCAAGGAAGGCAATGATTGGAAGTTTGTCAAATATGTAGGAAAAGCATACTTCAACTTCACTACCGAACTCATCCTTGACCGTGCATATCTTCTTGTTGCGGAAGGAATCTG
Source organism: uncultured Sangeribacter sp. (assembly GCA_964421525.1). Taxonomy (GTDB): domain Bacteria; phylum Bacteroidota; class Bacteroidia; order Bacteroidales; family Muribaculaceae; genus Lepagella. The sequence goes on from CAYQXG010000038.1 coordinate 5,939, forward strand.
CGCTGTTCCCACTGCTGCTTCCAAGAACTACGGCTATATGTACACTGAAAATGTAAATATTGTTAACGGAGTCATCGAACAGAAGAATGAGGTGAATGCATTCACTTTTGCAAGCTCCGCTACAATTGATGGTAAGGAATACAAACTTGAATCCGGACAATTCTTTATTGTTGACTCAAATGGACGCTATTCCTACATGTCAGGTTCATATACTTCTTTCAATCTTAGTGATGCGCCTGTGGTGACTGACGGAACTGTTGATCCATCGTATGTCTTTAAAGCAGAATGCAACAACGAAGGACTGTGGACTATCAGTAATGTAGGCACAGGAAGATGGATTCAATATTCTATTTCTTACGCCTCATTCGGATGCTACGACGTAGAGCAATCTAATTCAGCCCTCCCATCTCTCTATATTCTTTCTGCTGAATAAATCAATAATTCATAATTATGAAAGTCGCTTCTTCGGGAGCGACTTTTTTTGTTTATCAAACATATTTAAACCATTAATAAACACTAAAAATGCACAAACAAAAATTAGTGTGCAAAAAGTTGTAAGTATTTCAGAAATTGTATACTTTTGCAGACCATTTGAGTATTTATCAACTTTGGATAGAGATAGATGAGATCAAAATGGAATGAAAATTAAGGTTAAGATTGAAATAAAAATCTAAAAATACAGGTAAAATGGAAGAATTGATTCAACTCGCCCAAAGACTGCGAGGATTAAGGGATTCTCTCGATCTTACAATCGAAGAAATGGCTGCAGATTGCGATGTAGCTCCTGAGACCCTGAAGAATTATGAAAGTGGCGAACATGACATTCCGGTTAGTTTCCTTCAGAAACTGTCTTATAAGAAAGGCGTCGAGCTAACTGCTCTTCTTTTTGGAGAAGAACCCAAGATGAGTTCGTACTATATTACTCGTAGCGGAAAAGGGGTTAAAGTAGAACGCCGCGCTGCATATTCCTACCAAGATCTTGCAGCCGGATTCCGTCAAAGAAAAATGGCTCCATTTATGGTCACTGTTTCCCCGGATCACTCAGCTGGCACAATCCACTCTCCCAACACTCATGAAGGACAGGAATTCAACTACGTCCTCGAAGGAGATCTTGAAATTACCATTGGTAAGAAAGTGACTGTTCTGCATCCCGGCGACAGCGTTATGTTCGACTCCACCATGCCACACTATTTGCGTGCCATAGGCGACAAAGACGTTAAAATCATCGTAATCATAAATTGAGAATTTTGAATTTTGAATATTTTCAAGACCCGCTCACACATGTCTGACCTATTCAAAATTCAGGATTCAAAATAAATTAGATATGTTAGAAAATTTTCTTGAAAAGACTGAGTTCTCCTCTTATGAGGACTTTATGAATAATTTTAAGGTCAATGTGCCGGAAAACTTCAACTTCGGATATGATGTCGTAGATAAATGGGCAGAAACAGAACCGGAGAAAGAAGCGCTTCTATGGACCAATGACAAAGGCGAAGAACGCCATTTCACTTTCGCAGATATCAAGAGAGAATCAGACAAGACAGCTTCTTTCTTCCAATCGCTCGGCATAGGACGTGGAGACAGAGTGATGCTTATTCTAAAACGCCATTATCAGTTCTGGTTCTCAATAGTTGCTCTCCATAAGCTTGGGGCAACTGTTATACCGGCCACTCATCTTCTTACACCTAAAGACATAAAGTACCGCTGCGAAATGGCGGATATCAAGGCTATTATTTGCTCAGGTGATTCCTCAGTTGTGGATCATATTGAAAAAGCCCTGCCTCAATGCCCCACTGTAAAGGCTGTTGTATCGACCGGTCCCGTGGTCCCGGAAGGATGGTACGACTTTAACTCTTGCATTGAAAAAGCAGCGCCGTTCACAAGACCGGAACTTGCCAACACAAATGATGATGTCAGCCTTCTCTATTTCACTTCCGGCACAACCGGCGAACCAAAGATGGTTGCTCATGACTTCACTTATCCTCTCGGACATATCATAACTGCAAGTTTCTGGCATAACCTCCACAAAGACAGCCTTCACCTTACTCTTGCCGACACCGGTTGGGGAAAGGCCGTCTGGGGCAAGCTCTATGGCCAATGGATTGCAGGTGCAGATGTATTTGTCTATGATTTCGACAAATTCGAACCGGTCGATGTGCTTCACATGATTCAGAAGTACAATATCACATCCCTTTGTGCACCTCCAACAATATTCCGGTTCCTAATTAGGGAAAATCTCTCAAAATTCGACCTCTCCACACTTAAATACTGCACAATTGCAGGCGAAGCCCTCAATCCAAGTGTATTCGACGAGTGGAAGAAGCTTACAGGACTAAAACTTATGGAGGGTTTCGGACAGACCGAGACCACTTTGACAGTTGCAACCTATCCTTGGTGTCAGCCAAAGCCGGGCTCCATGGGACTAAAAGGTCCTGAATACGATATTGATCTTGTTGACGACAATGACGAACCGGTTGAGGACGGTGTACACGGAGAGATTGTAGTACGCCTACATCCGGGAAAGAAACCTCTTGGTCTATTCAAAGAGTATCTTAATGATCCGGAACTTACCGACGAGGCAATGCACGATGGGCTTTACCACACAGGAGATGTGGCTTGGCGAGATGAAGACGGCTACTACTGGTTCGTTGGCAGAAAAGACGACGTAATAAAGTCATCCGGCTATCGCATTGGCCCGTTTGAAGTTGAGAGTGCATTGATGACTCATCCTGCCGTCGTGGAATGTGCAATTACAGGTGTTCCTGATGAAGTCCGTGGTCAAGTAGTGAAAGCTACCATCGTACTCGCAAATGACTACAAGGGCAAGGAAAGCGACGAACTTATAAAGGATATCCAGAACCATGTGAAGCGCGTGACAGCCCCCTATAAATATCCCCGTATAGTTGAATTCGTTGAAGAACTTCCAAAGACCATTTCCGGAAAGATCCGCCGTGCCGCAATCCGCAAAGACTAAGACCCCGTCTCATAAGATTCAACACTTCGACAATTAAACAAATTATTTGGGAAATCGAATTTTTTTTATTAACTTTGCATTGAATTTTTACCACAGAAGATAACACCGAAGCATGTTGTTCAAACATAAGATAAAGCGACGCAGCAACTATCAAGCATTCACCCGATTGCGCCATTGCCGTAGGGCAATGTCAGAAGCGTGCGGACTTGACGTGATGATGTGTCGTGCGGTTTCGGATTAACAAGCATAGGAAAGACCGCGTTCCGATTTCTCGGAATGCGGTCTTCCATTTATTAAAAACACAATGACAACAATGAAAATTGGTATCGTAATGGGATCCGCTTCCGATTGGCCCGTGATGAAGGGAAGCGCTGAGATTCTGGATGAGTTTGGCGTGGAATACGATAAAAAGGTGCTTAGCGCACACCGCACTCCCCATGAGCTTGAGGCTTGGGTGAGCGGTGCTCGTGATGCCGGCTATGCTGCTATTATTGCAGCTGCCGGTGGAGCGGCACATCTCGCCGGAGTTTGCGCAGCCTTCACCACCCTTCCTGTAATCGGCGTTCCCATAAAAGCGAAAACCCTCGACGGACTTGACTCTCTACTTTCCATGGTGCAGATGCCTTCCGGTATTCCGGTGGCTACTGTCAGTATAGACGGTGCTAAAAATGCTGCTCTTCTCGCTGTTGAGATAATGGCTGTGACCGACAAGCATCTGGAAGCCAAGATGTCTGATTTCAGAAAAAAGCAAGCAGAAAAAGTTCTTGCGAGCGAACTAAACTAATTATTGTTTAATCGTTTAATTGTTTAACTATTTAGTTCAGACTCGTTGTTGAATCATTTTCAGATAATCTAAACGATTAAACAATTCAGCAATTAAACAAAAACTTACCGATATATGAACCAGAAAAAACGGATTTTCGTGGAGAAAAGCGGTGCCTACAGGGTAGAGGCCGATAGTCTCCGACGGGAACTCAATGAAAATCTCGGCCTCGACATTAAGGATCTGCGTTTGATTTGCGTTTATGATGTCTTCAATGCCGACCCGGATCTCGTGGAAGAAGCAAAATACCGTGTCTTCGGTGAACCGGCTACCGATATTGTCACTGAAGAATTCGACCTCGAAGGGAAAAAGTATCTTGCCGTTGAATGTCTTCCCGGTCAATTCGATCAGCGTGCATCTTCTGCAGAGGATTGCATAAAACTTATTGACCCTGCATCTGAAGCAGAGATCAGAAGTGCCAAACTGATGATTTTCGATGATGCAGTCTCAGATAAAGACCTCGAAAAGATTGCCCATTACTCTATAAATGCTGTTGAATCGCGTAAGAAAGATATGTCGGTTCTTTGCCCACCTGAACGTGCCACCGCATCTCCGGTGAAAGTGCTCGACGGATTCCGCGAAATAACCCTCGAGAAAGCTCCTGATTTTATCAAGAGCATGGGTCTGGCTATGAACGACGCTGACTTAATGACCGTAGTTGACTACTTCTCAAAAGAAGGACGCGACCCGAAGGAGACCGAGCTACGCATTCTCGATACTTATTGGAGCGACCACTGTCGCCACACCACTTTCATGACCGAACTCACCAATATAGAAGTGGAAGACAGTGATGTCGCTGATGATATCAAGGCTTCACTCGAACTTTATCGCAGTATGCGAAAGGATCTCGGACGCGAGGATAAAAGGCTATGTCTTATGGATCTTGCCTGTATAGGTGCCCGCTGGCTCAAGAAGCAAGGTGTACTCGACGATCAAGAAGAGAGTGAGGAAAACAATGCATGCTCCATAGTTATAGATGTAGACACCGAAAATAATGAAAAGGAAAAATGGTTGCTCATGTTCAAGAATGAGACACACAACCACCCTACAGAAATAGAGCCATTTGGAGGTGCTTCCACTTGTCTTGGAGGTGCTATACGCGACCCGCTCAGCGGCAGAAGCTACGTATATCAGGCTATGCGTGTGACCGGTGCCGGCGACATCTACAAACCTGTAAGCGAAACTATGAAAGGCAAGTTGCCACAGCGTGTGATTTCCAAACGCGCTGCTGCCGGCTACAGTAGCTATGGTAACCAGATTGGCCTCGCTACCACTCACGTGCGTGAGATTTTCCACCCGGACTATGTTGCAAAACGTCTTGAAGTCGGTGCTGTCGTTGGTGCAGTGAAACAATCTGATGTTCGTCGTGAACGACCTGCACCGGGCGATGTAATCCTGATGTTTGGCGGCCGCACCGGACGAGACGGTATCGGTGGCGCTACCGGATCAAGTAAGGAACATAACGTAAGTTCTCTTGAGCAGTGTGGTAGCGAAGTGCAGAAAGGAAACGCACCTGAAGAAAGAAAGATCGAGCGTCTGTTCCATCGTCCTGAAGTTACTAAGCTCATAAAGAAGTCTAACGACTTTGGAGCTGGTGGTGTGAGCGTGGCAATTGGCGAACTTGCCGACGGACTTGACATTTATCTTGACCGGGTTCCCGTGAAATATAGCGGACTAAATGCAACTGAACTTGCAATTAGTGAAAGTCAGGAAAGAATGAGTGTGGTAGTCGAAAAGAAAGATATGGAGGATTTCATCAAATACTGCGAGGAGGAAAACCTTGAGGTGACTCATGTGGCTGATGTTACCGATCGTGGCCGCATGCGTATGATGATGCATGGAGATATTGTGGCAGATCTGAGCCGTGAGTTTATTGACTCTGCGGGTGCCACTCGAAAAGCCACTGTCCGTATCTCTGAAGTTCCATCCGGAATGCCTAATAAGACTTATGCATCTTTTGAGGAGATGCTTGCCAATGAAAACGTCACTTCTCAGAAGGGACTCATAGAGATGTTTGACTCCACTATCGGTGCTTCAACGGTGCTAATGCCATTTGGTGGTAAGACTCAGGGCACAGAAACTCAAGTGAGTGTTCAGAAACTCCCCACAGGTGGCTATACAAACACCGCAAGCATGATGGCTTTCGGCTATAATCCTTTTATAAGCGAATGGAGCCCTTACCATGGCGCTGCTTACGCTGTGGTAGAAGCCGTTGCCAAAGTTGCTGCAGCCGGTGGCGACACCACACGCATGCGATTCTCCTATCAGGAATATTTCGAGCGCATGCACACTGACAAATCATGGGGCAAACCCACTGCCGCCCTGCTCGGTGCTCTCAAGATGCAAAAGGAATTCGGTCTTCCTTCCATTGGTGGCAAGGACTCTATGAGCGGTACATTTGCCGATATTTCAGTGCCCCCCACACTAATAGCTTTCGGTATAGTGCCTGTTGATGCAAGAGACGTCATAAGCCCTGAACTAAAGGAAGCCGGACATGACCTCTATATTCTCGAAGCCGCTCCTCTTGCTAATGGAATGCCTGATACTGATGCTCTTAAGAAAAATTTCGCAAAGATTCACGAAGACATAAAGGCCGGTCACATTGCTGCGGCCTACGCTCTCGGATTTGGTGGTGTTGGTGAAGCAATAGCAAAAATGAGCTTCGGCAATGAGATAGGAGCCGAGATTGAAGTGCCGGAGGATGATCTCTATAAATGGAATTATGGGGCAATCTTGGTTGAATCTTCAGTAGACCTTGACCAAAACCTTTATCAAAAGATTGGTAAGACAATTGCCCGTCCAATTTTGAAAGTCAATGGCAAGGAGATGAAGATAGCCGATCTTAAGGCTATAAATAGCGCCAAATTTAATGAAATATATCCTGATCATGCCGATACAAAAGGTGTTGCTGTGAATGCATCTTCCGGCGATAACAAGACTGTTTGGAAAGGAGAACCGGTTGAGCATCCAACTGTATATCTTCCGGTCTTCCCGGGCACGAACTGCGACTATGACATGATTCGTGCATTCAGCCGCGAAGGAGCGACTTGCACCACAAGCGTCTTCTGCAACCTGACTCCGGAACAGACACGTGAATCTGTTGCAACTATGGCACACATGATCGACGATTGCCATATCCTTGCATTCAGCGGTGGTTTTTCACTTGGTGATGAGCCGGACGGTAGTGGAAAGTTCATTGCAAGTGTCATCATGAATGATTTGGTTAAGGAGGCAATCGAGCGTCTGATCAAGAGAGGAGGTCTTATAATCGGTATATGCAACGGTTTCCAGGCTCTTGTCAAATCCGGTCTGCTTCCATTTGGCAAGATTGGTGAGCTCTCTTCAGATAGTCCTACACTTTTCCGCAATGACATTAACCGCCACATCTCACAAATTGCTGTAACCCGTGTAGGAAGTATTGCATCACCATGGCTGGATGGATTCTCAATCGGTCAGCTTCATTCTATAGCAGTCTCTCATGGCGAAGGAAAATTCACTGCAAGTGCAGAACTTGTGAAGCAGCTTGCCGATGCCGGACAGATTGCATTCCAATATGCTGACGCAGATTGCAATGCAACCATGACAAGTCCTTTCAATCCCAATGGTTCTTCCGATGCTATAGAAGGAATCATCAGTACTGACGGACAAATCCTTGGAAAGATGGGACACTCAGAGAGATATGACGATGGCCTGATGAAGAATATCTCCGGCGACAAACGCCAGAACCTATTCGCAAATGCTGTCCGCTACTTCCGAAATAACAATGATAAATAATAATTATAAATGATAGATGATAAATTATGAACGACAAATTGTCAGGAAAACATATCAGATAGTATCTGCATTGGGTACATTCTATTAGATATCTCTAAACTCTTATTTGTCATTCATAATTTATCATTAATAAATAGATAAATATGGCCAAATCCTATGAAGCCTCCGGCGTAAATCTTGAAGCCGGATATGAAGTGGTAAGCCGCATAAAGAAGCATGTGGCAAGCACAAACCGCCCGGGTGTTATGGGCAATATCGGTGCTTTCGGCGGCATGTTTGATCTTGCAAGCCTTGGTTATAAGGAACCGATCCTTGTTAGCGGCACCGATGGTGTTGGAACAAAGCTAAAGATTGCATTTGCTGTTGATAAGCACGACACAATCGGCATAGATGCAGTTGCAATGTGTGTCAACGACGTCCTCGCACAAGGTGCCGAGCCACTTTTCTTCCTTGACTATGTTGCAGTTGGCAAGAATGAGCCGGCTGTAGTTGAGGCTATCGTGTCAGGTGTTGCCGAGGGTTGCCGTCAGGCTGGCTGCGCTCTCATCGGAGGTGAGACTGCCGAAATGCCAGGCATGTATCAACCGGGAGATTATGACATCGCAGGATTCACAGTCGGAGCAGTAGACCGATGCAATTTGATAGATGGCAGCAAAGTAAAGACCGGTGATGTGCTTGTGGGCATAGCTTCATCCGGAGTTCATTCGAATGGTTTTTCTTTGGTGCGCAAGGTTGTGGCAGATGCCGGCCTTGAATTTGATAAGAAATATGAGGAAACTGGTGATAAGACTCTCGGAGAACTACTTCTCACACCTACACGTATCTACGTCAAACCGGTGCTTGAAGTGATCCGTAACGTTGATGTGCATGGTGTGGCTCACATCACAGGTGGAGGCTTTGACGAAAATATTCCAAGAATCTTGCATGAAGGTCAAGGCATCGAGGTGAAAGAAGGCTCATGGGAAATACTTCCGGTTTTCAAGCTTCTTGAAAAATACGGCAATATTCCTCATCGTGAGATGTTCAATATCTTCAATATGGGAATTGGGATGGTTCTCGCTGTTGATGAAAAAGATGCAGCTAAGGCCATAGAAATTCTTGAGAAAAATGGAGAGAAGGCTTCGGTCATCGGCAAAATCACAGCCACACCGGGCGTAGCAATCATCTAAATTAGTTTATTCGTTTGATTGTTTAGTTCATTACAATACAATCAAATAGATAAGTCACTAATAAAATAGCTTAGACAATTGCTAATTAAACAATTAAACGCTTAAACATTTAATCAAACAAACGCTTAAACATTTAAATAAAAATATGAGAGCATTAATAAGTGTAAGCGATAAGCGTGGTGTAGTAGACTTCGCCCGTGCGCTTCAGAACATGGGATGGGAAATCATCGCGACTGGTGGCACAATGAAGGCGCTGCGCGATGCCGGTCTACATATCATCAACATCAGCGACGTCACTGGCTTTCCTGAAATCTGCGAAGGGCGTGTGAAGACTCTTCACCCCAAAGTGCACGGAGGTCTCCTTGCCCGTCGTGATGTGCCCGAGCACATGGAAGAGATTGCAGCAAACGGAATAGAGACAATTGACATGGTCTGCGTAAACCTATATCCTTTTGAGGCTACTATCGCCAAAGAAGGTGTGACTCTTGCCGATGCCGTTGAAAATATCGACATAGGTGGTCCTTCGATGCTTAGAAGTGCTGCCAAGAATTTTGCATCAGTGACAGTAGTCTGCGATCCGGCTGACTACGCAACGGTTCTTGAGGAGATAAGCGAAACCGGCAACACACTTAAGGAAACCCGGTTCAAGCTATCAGCCAAGGCTTTCACTCACACAGCACTTTACGATAGCCATATAGCTGCTTTCATGCGTGAAAAGGCAGGGCTCGAAGAAAAGTTATTCCTTTCTTTCGACCGTGTTCAGACTCTTCGCTACGGCGAGAATCCACACCAGCAAGCTGCTCTTTACAAAGCACCGGAAGAGGAATCATACTCATTGCTCAGTGCCAAGCAACTGAATGGCAAGGAACTTAGCTACAATAATATCCAGGATGCAAATGCCGCACTCAACATTGTTCGTGAATTTGACGAACCGTTCTGCGTAGGCCTCAAGCACATGAATCCTTGTGGTGCAGCTGTCGGTGCAACCATAGAGGAGGCATGGACAAAAGCCTATGAAGCAGACAAAGTGAGCATTTATGGTGGTATAGTTGCAATGAATCGTCCTCTCACTCTTGAAGTAGCCAAGATGATGAAGCCAATATTCCTGGAAATCGTCATGGCTCCTGCTTTCGACGAAGATGCACTTGAACTCCTAAGGACGAAGAAGAATCTACGTGTTCTTGAAGTCAAGATGGACGGCTCGCGCGAAGCACAGCGACAGTATGTTGGCATAAACGGTGGTCTTCTTGTGCAGGATGCAGACACAAATATAAAGGATGTGACTGAAGATATGACTGTCACTGAAAAGAAGCCTACCGAACAGGAACTAAAGGATATGAACTTTGCTTGGCGTATTGTGAAGCACGTCAAGAGCAATGCAATAGTGATTGTGAAAGGAGGCATGACTCTCGGTGTCGGTGCAGGTCAGATGAACCGTGTTGGATCTGCCGACATAGCACTCGAGCAAGCTCTCGCTTCTGGCAACACAGAAGGTCTGGTGCTTGGCAGCGACGGTTTCCTGCCATTCGGTGACACTGTCGAACTTGTGGCCGACAAGGGTGTGACAGCAATAGTTCAACCCGGTGGATCTATCCGCGACCAGGAATCTATCGACAAAGCAAACGAAAAAGGTCTCACCATGCTCTTTACTGGCATGCGTCACTTCAAACACTGATAATTATGGAAAACCATCATTTCATTAGCGATGCTCTTCCACCACAGGAAAATCCACTCCCGTTCCCAAGAATGCAGTCGGGACGTGAGGAGGAGGTGCGTCCCGGGAAGATAGTCATGGTGATCGGCAGTGGCGGCAGGGAGCATGCCATTGTGGATGCCCTCTCCCGCAGTCCACGCGTTCAGAAAATCTACGCTTGCCCCGGAAATCCAGGAATGGCAAAACATGCCACATGCGTTCCAATTGGAGTGACAGACGTCAAGGATCTTGTAGATTTTGCGAAAGAAAAGAAAGTAGACCTCACAGTAGTTGGTCCGGAGGCGTCATTGGCAGCCGGAGTTGCTGATGCGTTCAAAGCTGAAGGACTGCGGATTTTCGGTCCCACAAAATCTGGTGCACGCATCGAGTCAAGCAAGGAATTTGCTAAGGAGATAATGGAGAAATACGATGTTCCCACAGGCTTCTACAAGAGTTTCGACCGCTATGAGGATGCGAAGGAATATGCAGAGAGTCTTCCTCTACCCACTGTCATAAAATATGACGGACTCGCAGCCGGCAAGGGTGTTGTGGTTGCCACAACGCGTGAGGAAGCGGATGCTGCTCTGCGCGACATGCTCCTCGATTCAGCATTCGGCCAAGGAAGGGTTCTGATCGAGGAATTCCTCGACGGACCGGAATTCTCCTTCATGTGTGCCATCGGTGGAAGAAAGGTATATCCACTTGCACTTGCCCAAGACCACAAACGTGCCTATGACGGCGACAAAGGTCCCAACACCGGAGGAATGGGAGCATATTCACCTCTACCCTTCATCTCTGAGGAGGTTCGGGAAAAAGCTCTCAAGGAAATAATGCAGCGCACAGCAGATGGTCTTGCCGACGAAGGCATAGACTACACCGGAATTCTCTACGGTGGTCTTATCCTTACTAAGGATGGTCCGAAAGTGATTGAATTTAATGCCCGATTCGGTGACCCTGAGACAGAAGTGGTGCTTCCGCGTCTGAAGAGCGACATATACGATCTTTTTGATGCCGCTATCGACAAGGCTGATCATAAAACTGAATGGAGCGATGATGCATGTCTCGGTGTTGTGCTTGCATCTGATGGCTACCCCGGTTCCTACAAGAAAGGCCTGCCTATCGATTTCAGTGGATGCTCCAAGGTCTATCACATGGGGACTGCCCTTAAAGACGGACAGTTGCAGACTGCCGGTGGACGCGTAGCAATGGTAACCGGAATGGGCAAGACTCTTGAAGAGGCAGCCGCCAAAGCCTACGCCGACGTTAAGAAATCCCTCAAGGAAGGACTTTTCTGCCGCTCCGACATCGGAAAACAAGCTCTATAATTTAAATTATTATTTTTTGAATTATGGGTAAGAGAGAATACAATTTCTTTAAGCCGTGATCAACCTAACCCGGAAGATAATTCAAAATTAAGAGAAACTCCAAATTCAAAATTAATCATGACCGACAGATATGGTAGAGACGTGATGCGTCGCGTCTGGACAGAACAAAATAAATTTGATGCCTACCTTAAGGTAGAGATCCTTGCTGCAGAGGCATGGAGCAAGCTCGGAGTTATTCCTGAAGAAGACGTGAAAAAACTTTGGGATAAGGCAACTTTCGATATCGACCGAATCAAGGAAATCGAAGTTATGACACGCCACGACGTGGTGGCCTTCACACGTGCCGTCAGCGAAAGCCTTGGTGAGGAGCGTAAGTGGGTACACTACGGCCTGACATCGACCGATGTCGTTGATACAGCCAACGGTTATCTTTTCAAGCAAGCAAATGAAATCATTGCTGAAGATCTCCATAACTTCTGCGAGATGTTGAAGAAACAGGCTATCCGATTCAAAAACCTTCCTTGCATAGGTAGAACCCACGGCATCCATGCCGACATCACAAGCTTCGGTCTTAAATGGGTGCTTTGGCTTGCCGAGATGAAGCGCAACGTAGAGCGTTTCAAACTTGCAGCTTCAGGAGTTGAAGTTGGCAAATTGAGCGGAGCCGTGGGTAACTTCGCCAACATCCCTCCATTTATTCAGGACTATGTTTGTGAACATTTGGGCATCAATTCTGCAGATGTTTCCACTCAGGTGATCCAACGCGATCGTCATGCTTACTATATGGCAACATTAGCAGTGATTGCATCAAGCCTTGAGCAGATGGCAATGGAAGTGCGCAACCTTCAGCGCACCGAAGTGCACGAGGTGGAGGAAGCATTTGGCAAAGGACAGAAAGGGTCAAGTGCAATGCCTCACAAGAGAAATCCTATAGGCAGTGAAAATATCTGCGGTTGTGCACGTGTTATGCGCGGTTACATGGCTACTGCTTATGAGAACGTGGCTCTATGGCACGAGCGCGACATATCGCACTCCGCAACGGAACGCATTATCATGCCGGATGCCACCATTCTTCTCGACTATATGCTCAACCGAATGATGGGTATTCTCGAAAATCTCACCATCTTCGAAGACAAGATGACAGCTGACATCTACATGACTAATGGTGTCATCTTCGCACAGCGAGTTATGAACGCCCTTATCGGAAAGGGATGGGTGCGCGAACAGGCTTACGATACCGTGCAGCCGGTAGCTATGAAAGCAATGGCGACAGGCAGCAACTACAAGGATCTTCTTCTCCAGACTCCGGCTGTCATGGAGATGCTGACACCTGAAGAACTCGACGCCTGCTTCACTCTCGATTACTATCTCAAGAACGTAGATTATATCTACAAACGCAACGGAATTGAATAATTTTAAAATTTTATAAGGCATATATGCCTTATAAAATTTATAAAACACAATAAGATATGTCACAACGATTAGTCGTCACCGGCTCCCAATGGGGAGACGAGGGCAAAGGAAAGATCACAGATTACTTCGCTTGTCGCGCCGACATGGTGGTACGCTATCAGGGAGGTAACAATGCGGGCCACTCCGTAATGTTTGATGGCCATAAATACTCTCTCCAGAGTATCCCTTCGGGAATTTTCAATCCGAAAACAGTGAACGTAATGGCAAACGGCATGGTTGTCAACCCGGTTTCAGTGATTGCGGAGCTTCAGAAACTCCACGATCAGGGAATCACAGACTATCAGCTCTACATCTCCGACCGTGCTGCAATGGTGATGCCATGGCATAGTATGCTCGACGGTGCAAGTGAAAATCTTAAGGGTGATGCTAAGATAGGCACTACCAAGAAAGGTATAGGTCCTGCATATACCGACAAGTATTCCCGTGTTGGTCTCCGCATGGGCGATCTTCTTGACCCGGAATATTTTGCAGAAAGACTGACAGCAGCCCTCGAGGTCAAGAATATGGAACTCAAGATGTTTGGTCTTGAACCGCTCGACTATCAAGAGGTCTACGACCAATATATGGAAATAGCCAAGGTGCTTGGACATCGCATCTGCGACACAAGTCTGCTTATCGATGATGCTATCCACAGCGATGCAAAGATTCTTTTCGAAGGCGCACAGGGCATGATGCTCTGCATTGACCATGGCACATATCCTTATGTCACTTCTTCCTGTCCGTCAGCAGCAAGCATCTCCCAGGGTGCAGGCATTGCTCCAAAATGGATTGAGAACGTAGTTGGAGTAGCCAAGGCATATTGCACACGAGTTGGAGAAGGACCTTTCCCGACAGAACTCTTCGACGAGACTGCTCATGAAATCCGCGAACGTGGTCACGAATATGGCACTGTCACCGGTCGTCCACGTCGCATAGGCTGGTTTGACGCAGTGATTGCTCGCTACACTTCACGCCTTGCAGGAATCGACTACTGGTCGCTGATGCTTTTCGATGTTCTTTCTGGTCTTGACAAGGTGAAGATTTGCGTGGGTTATGAACTTGATGGCAAGGAAGTATCCGCACCTCCATCCACAATCCACAAACTCGCTCAATGCAAACCGATCTATATAGAGATGGAAGGTTGGAAAGAGGATATCACAGGTTGCAAGAGCTATGACGAGCTTCCCGATGCTGCCAAGGCTTACGTTAGGAAGATCGAGGAACTTACCGGCACCAAGGTTGGAATCATTTCTGTTGGTCCGGATCGCTCACAGACCATCATGATTTCCGAAGAACTTAAGAAATTCTAAATCTAACTCAATTTTTGCAAGCAAAGATTGAAAGTTTAATCGTTTAAAAGTTTAGGTTATCGATGTTTATTTCAATATAACTAAAACATAAAAGTTAAGCGATTAAACTACTAAACGATTAAACAATTAACCATAATTCTCAATAAAAATGGGTTTTATAGATGAAAAAATTGCGATGGAAGGCTTTACTTTCGACGACGTCCTTCTCATCCCTGCATATTCTCAAGTTATACCGAGTGAGGTAAAACTTACCACCCGTTTCTCACGCAATATTCCCCTTAATATTCCCTTTGTATCAGCTGCCATGGATACAGTCACTGAGTCTGATATGGCAATCGCTATAGCTCGTCAAGGCGGTATCGGTGTAATACATAAGAATATGAGCATCCAGGCACAAGCCGATGAGGTGCGCCGGGTGAAACGTGCTGAAAGCGGAATGATATATGATCCGGTCACAATCAAGGGAGAACAGACCGTTGGAGATGCTCTCGACCTTATGCATGAGAACCATATCGGTGGGATTCCGGTGATTGACGACAACGGCAAACTCGTGGGCATTGTCACCAACCGCGATCTGCGTTTCCAGAAAGACATGAGTATCCTTATCAAGGACATAATGACTAAGGACAACCTCATCACCACCACCAATCCAAGTCTTTCAGAGGCTTCAGAGATTCTCCTTAAGCATAAGATTGAGAAACTCCCTGTTGTGGATGCAAACGGTAAACTTGAAGGCCTTATCACATATCGCGACATCACCAAGATCAAGGATTATCCTAACGCAGCAAAAGACAGCAAGGGACGCCTACGTGTAGCTGCAGGTGTCGGCGTGACTTCCGACACTCTCGACCGAGTTAAGGCGCTTGTAGAAGCCGGTGTTGACGCTGTGGTGATCGACACAGCTCATGGTCATAGCCAGAACGTTGTCAATACTCTTAAAAAAGTAAAGGCAGCTTTTCCGGAGATTGACGTTGTTGTAGGAAATATTGCAACTGCTGATGCCGCCAAATTCCTCATTGAGGCTGGAGCAGATGGTATTAAGGTTGGTATTGGTCCCGGTTCAATCTGCACAACGCGTATTGTGGCCGGCGTAGGTGTGCCTCAGTTGAGTGCTATCTTTGAGGCAGCCAAGGCTGCACATGCATTGGGAGTTCCGGTAATTGCCGATGGTGGTCTTCGCTATTCGGGCGATGTTGTTAAGGCTCTCGCAGCCGGCGGCGACAGCGTGATGATGGGATCAATGTTTGCAGGCACTGAGGAATCTCCGGGCGAGACTATCATCTACAACGGGCGCAAGTTTAAGTCATATCGCGGAATGGGTTCTATCTCAGCGATGCAGGCTGGTTCGAAAGACCGTTATTTCCAGAGCGAGAAGACCGACAGCAGCAAATTCGTACCCGAAGGTATAGAAGCGCGTGTCCCCTATAAGGGTTCATTGAGTGAGACTGTCTATCAGCTTGTCGGCGGTCTGCGCAGCGGCATGGGCTATGTGGGCGCTCCCGACATCGACCATCTCCACGATGCCAAGTTTGTGAAGATAACAGCAGCTGCTGTGGTTGAAAATCATCCCCACGATGTGACTATCACAAAAGAAGCTCCCAACTATACCCGCGGAAACTAATCATCATAAGAGCCTTAAACCCCACAACCCTTAAACTTTCAACTAATTTGGAAAAGATACTTATATTAGATTTTGGATCGCAATATACTCAGTTGATAGCCCGAAGAATTCGTGAACTGAATGTTTATTGTGAGATCCATCCCTTCCATAAGGTGCCGGCTATAGATGCCGACGTGAAGGGAGTCATTCTTTCCGGAAGCCCATACTCCGTCAATGATCCGGAAGCCCCGAAGCCCTCGCTCGATGCTTTCAAGGGCAAGCTGCCCCTTCTCGGAGTCTGCTATGGAGCGCAACTTCTTGCCCAGATGGCAGGTGGCACCGTGAAGGGTGCTCCAAGCCGTGAATACGGACGCGCTATGCTTACCGTAGTTGATGAAAATGACCCGCTGGTGCATGGCCTCCCCTCTCCCACCCAGGTGTGGATGAGCCACGGCGACACTATCACCGATATTCCAGAAAACTTCCATATCATAGGAAGCACTGAGAATGTGCGGGTGGCAGCCTACCATATCGAAGGGGAGCAGACATGGGGAATCCAGTTCCACCCGGAAGTGTATCATTCAACCGATGGCACTCAGTTGCTCCGCAACTATGTGATGGGCATTTGCGGTTGCGCCGGATCTTGGAGCCCGGATTCATTCATCGAGACCACTGTAGCAGAACTCAAGGAAAAAATTGGTGATGACCAGGTGATCCTTGGACTTTCAGGAGGCGTAGATTCCACAGTCGCAGCAGTTCTTCTCAATAAGGCAATCGGACATAATCTTCAGTGCATCTTCGTCAATAATGGTCTTCTCCGCCTCAACGAGTTTGAGAGCGTCCTTGAGCAATACAAAGGAATGGGACTCAATGTTAAAGGCGTTGACGCAAGCTTAAGATTCTATGTTGATCTTGCAGGTGTTACCGATCCGGAGCAGAAACGTAAGATCATAGGCCGCGACTTCGTTGAGGTATTCAATGAAGAGGCTCAAAAATTTAATGGAGCACGCTGGTTGGCTCAGGGCACAATCTACCCCGACGTGATAGAGAGCGTCAGCGTGAACGGTCCATCCTGCACCATCAAGTCTCATCATAATGTTGGAGGTCTTCCTGAGAAGATGAATCTTAAGGTTGTGGAGCCGCTCCGTCTTCTATTCAAGGATGAGGTGCGTCGCGTAGGAAAGGCACTCGGCATCGATCCCCAGCTTTTGGGTCGTCACCCATTCCCCGGTCCCGGTCTCGGAATCCGTATTCTCGGAGAGGTGACCGCAGAGAAAGTTGAGGTTCTTCAGAAAGCCGACGACATCTTCATCTCCAATCTTCGCGAAGCCGGTCTTTACGACAAAGTGTGGCAGGCAGGTGCTATACTGTTGCCGGTGCAGAGTGTGGGCGTGATGGGCGATGAACGCACCTATGAGCGTTGCTGTGCCCTGCGGGCAGTGATCTCCACCGACGGCATGACTGCCGACTGGGTGCATCTCCCCTACGAGTTCCTTGCCAAAGTCAGCAACGAGATCATCAACAAAGTACGCGGCATCAACCGCGTAGTCTACGACATCTCCTCCAAACCACCAGCCACTATAGAGTGGGAGTGATATAGGCTCTTTCAGACCCCTCTGAACTATAGCCGATTACACCATATTTCGGCAATCCATACTGGCTGATACCAGTCACTTACAAACAATCCACGGTAACTCGCTGAGTTTTCCGTGGATTGTCGCTTTTGCCCGATTTAGAGGAAATGTCCCCGTTATTCGTCCCCGAAATACGAAAACGCCCCCGCTCCTTCCTTTGCGTATTCTTTCCATTCTTGTAATTGAGAGTAGAAATCATCTGCTTCATCGGCATTGGTGTCATCCTCATACATCCGTTTATAAAATGCAATCTCTTCTCTCAGTATGGGAGCAAGTTTACACTTAGCTTCGTATGCTATCTCAGAAGTTGGCGCACTCACTATCCGTTGGTCTAACTCAGAAAGAATATTCTCCCACTCATTCCAATGTTGTGAATGTTGAAGCCGATTGAGTAGATAGTTCACGTTCCACCAAAACCGTTCCATAGCTTCATTATTATACTGATTTTTACTGTCCGCCCCGAGTGTACCCTGGTAGGTATCTATATTTTCTTTTTTCTTTTCTCGATTCTCTTCATTGGCTGCATTCTCTGCCTTCTCTACAATCTGTGCATTCTCTATATTGTGAGGACTGGGGGAACATTCAGCAATGGTTCTCGTTCCCTCATGTGAACTGTTAGCCGATAAATATGACGGCTTCCATCCCTTTTGTTTGTAGTCATCGGTAACAATCCAGCAACTCGGATTCTTAACGCAATCCTCTAAACGATACTTCTCCCATTCAGCAAATTTCGATGTGTTCAGTTTGAATTGATTTGGAAATGCACCTCTTGATTGACCTACTGATTTAACTTCGAGAACCCCTATTCTGTGAAAGGTACTGATAACGGCTCTAACCATCTTATCTGATAGTCGGCTCTGTGCTTGCAAGTCTGCATTTGAGCGGAAGAACCAACCATCTTCACTTGCATAATACGATGATAATTGCAGGAGCGTGAAGAGCATACTCCTGCAATTATTATCCAAACAAGCGGTCAGATTTACGGGCAATGCCGTAAATTGGTACTTGTGTTCTGACTTCTTCATACGGCATCTTTGGAGAAATACTTTTGCATCATAGCTGCGTGTTCATCTTTGCTTACCTTGATGTATTTTAAGAAATTCGCCTCCGTCGTATGACCTGTCATTTGCATTATACTTATTGCAGGTGCGCCCATCTTATAGAGATTTGTTGCAAATGACCTACGACCAGTATGGAAGCCTATGCGCTGATACTTCAACAGTCTTTCGGTTACTGGCTTTCCACCCTTAACTGTTGAGCGAAGTGTTAGAGTGTTAACCCCTGCCAATCGACCCAATTCTCGAAGCTGATTGTTAGTTTTGCTTTTGTCTATTAGGTGAGGGAAGATGCCGCGATACTTCTTATAGAGTTGCTTCACAAAGGGATGGAGAGGGATTGTAACACGGCTATCTGTCTTCTGCGTCTGTATTGACAATGTATTGTTATCAAAGTCAAACACAGCCTCATTGATGCGGTTGAGGTCAGCACGTCGTAGTCCAGTCCAACACCCTATGATGAATAGGTCTCGAGTAGATTCAATAGATGATTTCACATCTATCTTATTCTCATTAATGAGTTGAGGAATGTCAAGATTGTAAATAGCCTCTATCTCTTCACTGGTGAGAGCTATATTATCCGAATCGCTGCCCTTGCTTGGTAAAGAGTGATATGCTTCTCCAACCTCCAATTTTTCTTTCTTGGCATGATTCAACCATACCTTGAGAATGGAGAACGTTGCAACAACGGTATTGTAAGCATATCCCTTTCGATTTGCCCATGAGGTAAATCGACGTTCAAAATCAGAATCAAACATATCAAAAGAGTCTGAAATTCTCAAATCTGACATGAAGGATTTGATTCGTTTTAACACCACGATATGATGTCCTTGGGTCCGAGTGCTAATACAGCGACCAGTACCACGATTGACAACCGAAGTCATTCCGTCAATGTACTCTTGGAAGAATTGCAGTGGTGTGCGGTTTATCTTGCGGTCGTCTTCTATTGCAGACTTTGTTGCTGCAGTGAGCTGGTTATCGAATATTGCTTCGATAGTCTTAATGTCGTATAACTCGACATTATTCTTGCTAACAAACTCGCTCCACTTTCGCTCAATCTCATCAAGTCGCTTATTGATTCGATGAAATTCACGTGCAATCCTAATTTTCTCGCCTTCGGGAATTACACAGCGATAAGACTGCTTATTCCAAATTGCTGTAGGTATGCTTATGTTTAGAGAACGTTTGATGGTCTTCCCTCCACATCGAAGAATAGCCATGATTAGGCTATCCTTCTTTGAGGGGTACTGAAGATTGAATTTAATTCTATTCTTCATGTTGTTTAATTTTATTCTTCGACTTTCCCAAAGATTTCTTCGTATTCGCTACCAGTACCGTACTTCTCCGCGAAGTCCTTGGCCTCTTCTAATGAGAGTGGCTTAAGAATACATTTGTTAATTAGTAAGAAGTTGTCGATATGAAGTGAGTCGAATATTACCGTATAGGAAAAGAACTCCCCATTGTGTTTCTGAAAGAGAAAGATAGCCTTGCTATCACCCCATTCACTGATTTCTGCGTCTTCCGTTTCATCGTAAGCCCACATTTGAAGGTCAGCAGTCGCGGTATCGTATTTCTTTCTATTTATGACTTTGGAAAAGTCGTTTACCTTTATCCAATTAAAGGCATTTACTTGTTTTTGTATGATTTTTCCCATTTTTTATTATTTTATTATTGAGGCAACCTTGCGAATGGTGGTTACGCTGGTGCCAGTAATTTTTGAAATGTTGCGGAGGCTATAACCTCGTTTTAGGAGTCGTAACTCCTCGGCATACTCCTCTTTGTAGGCTTCCGTTGACTTAATATATCCATCCTTACGTCCTACCTTTCCTCCGTTGGCTCGGTAATTTCGATATCCACTCTCCATACGGCTTCGGATTAGACCTCTTTCCATTGAGTTAAACTGAGCCAAAATACCGAGAACGAGAGTGGCTATTGGGTTAACTTTACCGTTTGGAAGCATGGTTTCTAATCCATTTTGAAGGATATAGAGAGAAATGCCCTGCTCGGTGAAAGTCTCAACCAACTGAAGGAAGTCAACGGCTCGACGGCTCAGACGGCTACATTCGTATATGAGGATTTTATCAACCTTAACTTTACTGGTGTAGTCAAGCAATTCTTTCATTGCTGCCCTCTCCTCGACCTTCTTTGCACCGCTAATCTTCTCGCTAAACTCTTTGATAACCTCATAGCCATGTTGAGAGGCGTAGGCTCGGAGGTCGTGTAATTGGCGGTCGTAGTCCTGCGAGGAAGTGGAAACACGAGCATAGATAACGACTTTGGTCTTTCCCATATTCATAAGATTAGGCAGTGAAACCATAGTCTTCCTTTACTCGCATCTCGTAGTCGGCTGTGCGCTCAACTAAGCCGTCAATGACGTTGACCAGTTCATCGAAATACACATCCTCGACTTTCTTTCCAGTCATTTTGAGAATGACGGTAAAAGTGTCAAGACCTTCCTCATATACCACCTCTACCCAGCCCTTGTACTTATACCCTTGTACCTTGAAGGCGAGACCTCGGTCTTCTGCCAAACGAGTTGGAGAATTAAAGCCCCATGACCACATTACCATTAACTGAGAGCGTAAGATTGAAAGGATGTATTCAGCCATATTCTTGATATTATCGGTTAAGAATTACACTGCAAAGTTACAGCTAAAGTTATGCGAATCCAAATTATTACAGCTAACTAAAGTTAATTCACTCTTCCAAAATTGATATTTCGAGTTAATTTCACTATCTTTGCAGTGTAACTCATATCGAACATGGATAAGACACTTTCATCCCGAGTCAAAGAACTCTGTTCAGAACAGGGTATTACCCTCAAACAACTGGCTGAAAAGATGGCTATAAAGCCCGAAAGCCTGAGCCGTGCGCTCAACGGTAATCCTCATCTCTCTACCATGGAGAATATAGCTAATGCCCTTGGCGTAGGAGTTGCCGAGCTACTAACTGGTAGGGGGTCTTATGAACCTCTGACCTCGGATTTTACTGCCTTGGTGGTTAATTATGGTAAAACGTATCTGTTTCATACCAAAAGAGATTTAATCAGATGGT
>CAYQXG010000039.1:0-27601 GCA_964421525.1 uncultured Sangeribacter sp.
GAACCAAAACCCTATGATTGTGAATAGAAAATATATTATAATTTTGCATTCAGACAACAGAAAACAACATAATAAATTCGCTATGAGCACTGAAGAAAATGTAAAACAAAACAAAAGAGAAGATGATGAAGGTTCATGGGCTGGCTGTCTGGTGACACTCGTTGTTATTATTGCTGCTGCTTGGGCTCTGATCAATTTCATTCCATCTGAAGACAGACATCGGCAGGTTGTGAATGAAGCTGTGACTGAAACCTATGTTGACGGATACACATTATCCAACTCAGTACGAAAAGCATTGTACAATCTTAACTATCACTCAATAGGAATTTTGTCGTGGACTTCAACAAAATATCATGGTAAGCCAATTATTGTTACAGTCGGAATGTGCGGATGCGTGCATCCGTTATTCGAAATTAATTGATAAATCTTTGCATTAATGAAATGTTTTCATTAACTTTGCCCATGAAGACCGCAAGCAGAAGCCCGGTCCGGGCAAAGCTAAGGTTGACATACATATAAAAAGGCGTTATCTGACGCTCATTCTTGACGCATAGAAATCTGGAAAATTTGTATTGAAGTCAGGATTGAGGCAGCGGTAGATGACCACTATGTGGATATGAACTATCGGCCATGGGCTGACACGCGAGTGTCGGCTCATGGCGAGTATATCATATTCCGCGTGAGGCTTCTGCTCTGTCCGTCCAACTTCAAGGGCATTCCAGAGCCTCTATGCGTGGGACGGGCAGAAAGTACGGCTCTCACGCTTTTTTATTCACTAACTAAAGTCTTGATTGGGAGTCTCAAGGTATAGAATGTTAAATGGAAGAAAGACGCTATTGGTGGGTTACGATGCATCACAATGCCCACTTTAAGACCTTGGAGGTAAAAAGTGATATTTTCAAAGAAAAGGACACCCATAATGAAAAATGGGAGAACAGCATTTATTTCAACAATGAAAATGATGCTAACGAATTCCTGAAAAAGTTACAAATCTTTATCCAAACTGAATACCCCCGGGCTAATTCGGAAAAGTGGTATCACGTTAATTAAGTTGTTTAAATATAATTTCAAATGTCAATAAAACTATAAATGATGAATAAAAGCATTGTATTGTTGTTAATTTTTTGTGCCTTTTTCCTGGGCGGTTGTTCGGATAGGGTCAATATGCACAAAGATTATAGTAAGATGCTTCCAGGCAGAATGAATCTTGTTGGAGCTGTCAGTGTTGGTCTGAAAAAACAAATTTCAACCAGAGCTATTGATGGTGAATATGCTTCGGCAGGACTCTATAAGATTGATGCTGCAGGTAATATCTCTGCTGTTGGAGTATATTTTACAACTGACACTGAGGGAAACCGTTTGGAGCATGAGGAATATCTCCATGTAGCTCCTCGAAAATTGTTTAATATTTCCAAAAACTATATGCTGGCAACTTATTGCGAGTATTATGATAAAGATGGAGACATGGTAAAAGATGAGTTTGGTATAGATGAGGATGGCGGAGAATATCATAAGCATCAGGAAATACCCTATCAACATCTGTTGATTCGTAAGACAGATGGAAGGATCTGTTGTATTGATAATATTTATGGAATAATCTTCGATAATTATAGCAATGATGAACTAAAATGTTGCTTTGTGGAGGATTCACATGGAGTTTTGCATACGTGTGATGGATTTAGATTCAATCTTGATGGGTTGTTGCCATCTTTTGAACAAGAATTTGAAAGTTTGGATTTTCATATTCATAATAATAAAAAGGAGTCAGAATGGGGTATTTTAGATAATGGAGTTCGAGTTAGAAGTTATGGAGATGCACTAAGGTTTGAATGGCCTCAGTCGGGATTTCAAACCTTCCACTTAGAGGATTTTGATCCATTGATAAAGGGAAATTATCAATTTGCTTTACCAAAAGATTTAGTAGTGAAAGGACTATATGGTAGTAAATATACAGAGTTGTATCTTAAGCCTAAAGTGGATGAAAATTCTTTACATAACTTAAGTGCAATTTTATCTGCCGGACCTATATGGATTATTCCACTTGAGTATGAAGCGAGGGGAAAGCATTTGAGATATGATGAGGTTATTGCGGAAGATGTTGGTGTGGATTGGAATGCTGAAATAGAAGAGTTCATTAAAAAGAACTGTCCTTCATTTCTAATTTATGCTCCAACTGCAGGTGATAAGCCGGGGAGCGTCTGTCTGGGTAATCCTATTTATGAAATAAAAGATGTACCCTTAGAACATAGTTCTCGTTATAGGCCATCTTTAGAATTGAATGACAATTATAGTACAAAAGGGGATGAACTTTTTATTAATCCTAGTGGAGGAATAGCTCGGTTCAACGTTAAGAGTCGCGAGTTTAAATGGATTCTATCAGATGTGCACGTGAATTTCAACAGCAACTGGTGGGATGCTGAAAAAGAGATCGGCTATGCATTGATCTTTGAAAACCAAAAACCTATTGGTGTGAAATGGATTAATTTCATAACTATGGAATCTGGACAAATACTTTTCAAAATAAACATACCCGATTATTATAAATTTAATTGGGATGATGGTCCGGATGAAAATTTCATTTTAACGTTTGCAGGTAAGAATCCGGCAGATGGATTAGATGGGGAAATTAAAGTGGATATTACCACTGGAGAAATTGTATCAAATGAGGTTTTTGAAAAAGACTGGGCTCTGATATATTTGATTAGTCTTAATTGACTAAGATAAATTGAGAACAAGAGAATGAGTATTTTAACTATATTGCCTGACATGATGTTACTTTCATCTTTATCTTGTGATTTAGTGAAAATTCCGATATCATTCTTAAGGCCATAAAATAATAAACCCAATATTTCCAGAAAGCGGTGGGATAGTCAATGTCCCATCGCTTTCTCCATATATTCATGCTTGATCTTCATGGTGGCTTCCGGATCGCTCCTGTCTATCGGCACACGGATTTTCTCTTCGTGCCATTTGCCATCTTCTCCCAACTTGCGGACCACAAGGATATCCTCAGTTTCATAGAATGCATAAGCTGTCGTGGATCCTATCAGATCGGGACAACGCTTAGCCGCGTCTAACCTATGCGACCATTCTATTCCTCTACGGTGTGAAAAGTTTGCATAGTCATCGATATATTGTTCCAGATTTTTCATTTCCTCTTCTATGCGCGGATAATTTGGAGCCAGTTTTTCTTCAAGCCATTTCCTCATATCCTGCTTGACAAGCCAGCGCCAATACTCTGCAGTCTGCAATTCATTTGACCTGACAGTTGTCATGGTGTCGATCAAGTCAAGATGTTGTTTAAATCTCATGCCAGCCACTTTCTGAAACTTTTCTGCCAGTTGTTCTTTAAATGGTCGGTCGTCGGCAGGTGTTTCTTGGGCGATCTCTTCGGTCTGTTCCGTTAATGGTAACGGCTTATGTATCGGCTCAATTGTTTCTCCTCTGTCTGTTGCTGAAGGAGGAGTAGGGGAGTCAGGCAATTCATAAATTGTCTCGGTTTGAACAGTATCAGTTATGCTTACCGGTGGTTCGTTGGTTATTTCATAACCGGAAAATGAATGCCACATAACGTATGAACCCACCGAAATAATAGCAATCCCTAACGCTATACAGTTTCCTACAGATATGTTTTTTCTTTGTCTTTTCCTTGCGGCGAGCTGGTTTAGAAGTTCGGACACTTCTGCAGCGCTGGCGGGACGTTTTTCCGGGTTGCTCGACTGGCATCTTTTCCATACGCTCTTGAATTGTCCTTCATGGTCGATTAATTCAAGTATTTTACCGATGGAATAGATATCAACAGCAACGGTTGCTTTCGAATCGGAGTTAAAGTTTTCAGGGGCTGTGAACCCCTTGGTCCCTCCAGGAAAGTCAAGCTTCTCAAAACCGTTTCCGCGGCTCATCCCCAGATCAATCAGTTTGATAAAACCTGAGGCAGTAATCATAATATTTGACGGCTTCAGGTCGCAGTGTATTGTCTGTCGTGAGTGCATATAGGAAACTGCGGAGCATATCTGTCCTATTATATCCATTATGTGCTTACGTCCAATCGTCGGATTCGAGGCCACATAATCGGTCAAGGTTACTCCATCGATGTATTCCATAAGAATGGCTTCCCCTATATCCGGCACATCTTCCATCCAGAGGGCTGATGCGATATTCTGATGATTCAAGCCGGAAGTCACCTCAAATTCCTTGTGCAGGATATCCCTGTGAAACCGGCTTGAGCGATATTCCTGTCTTAACCCCTTGATTGCAACGCGTCTACCTCGATATAATCCGGAATAAACCACACTCCACCCACTATCCGATTCCCTGATAAGTCGGATATCTGACCATGTATCAGTTGTGGATACCGGGTCAAGTTCAGTTGATAAAAGAGAGTCTGTCTTGGATTCTGCAGTCATTCTATCTTTTCTAACTACATATTTGATGTAAAATTAATAAAAATCTTCTATATGTGCAACCATGAAGATTGAATATGATTCCAAGTATCTCAAAAATATTCAGGTTACTTGATTACACCCATCTGAAGTTCTCTATCATCTGCAAATTTCTTTTATTATCAAACTTTTTGATGTTGTGTCAGCCTCTGACATTTCTTTATTTTCAATGAATATTCTTCGTAGATGAGTGAATGAAAGAAATTTTTATTATCTTTGCGGTCATAAATCAAATACTGTGACTGATGAAGATAAAAAATTTTCTCCCGATAGCACTTTTAGCAATTGCAAACATCATAAATGCGCAGGTGGTCATAGACATCGATGCCAACCAGAGGGGGCCTATGATAAGCCCCACCCATTACGGAATTTTTTATGAAGACATAAATCATGCCGCCGACGGTGGCCTTTATGCCGAACTTATTAGAAACCGGTCGTTTGAAGACGACAGTGTTCCAAGCAACTGGTTCTGCGTAGGGAATGCTAAGATAGATCTTGTGCAAGATGGATTGCTCAATAATGTGCAGCACAACGCTCTTAATGTCGCTGTCGTCAATCAAGGTGACGGCGTACGCAATGAAGGCTTCTGGGGCATGAATGTTGTGGAAGGAAGAAAATACGAACTTTCTTTTTGGGCTAAGAGCGACAAGAAATACAAGGGCACTTTGACGGCTTGCCTTAGGGCTACTACCGGACAGTCGCTTGGAGAGGAAAAAATGAAAGTGTCATTCTCCAAGGAATGGAAAAAATATACTGCAGTAATTGTTGCCACCGGCAATGACCCGAAAGCCGAGTTTACACTTACAGCTGACAAACCCGGAGAATTTCAGCTTGATGTCGTGAGCCTTTTCCCTCCCACATTCAAGGATCGGAAAAATGGCATGCGTCCGGACTTAGCACAGGTGCTCGCGGATATGAGTCCTCGTTTCATGCGTTTCCCGGGAGGTTGCTTCGTGGAAGGGCAAGGTAGTCCCGACAATGCTTTCAGGTGGAAACGCACCATTGGTCCTATAGAACAGCGTGAGGGGCATCCTAATGTAAATTGGGGCTATCGCACAAGTGATGGTCTCGGTTTTCACGAGTTCCTGCAGCTTGCTGAAGACTTGGGTGCGAAACCCCTATATGTGGTCAACGTTGGTATATGGCATGGCGGTTGCGATCCTTACGACCACATTGAGGAATGGATTGGCGAATGCCTGGATGCTCTTGAATATGCCAATGGCGACGTCACTACCAAATATGGCAAGATGCGTGCAGAGAATGGTCATCCCGAGCCTTTCGGCCTGGAATATATAGAGATTGGCAACGAGAACTATAACTATTTTATGGATGACAATTCCGACCAAAGCGACCACTATCCGGAACGTTACATCCAGTTCTATAACGCCATAAAGGCTAAATATCCTGATGTCAAATGTATAGGAAATGTGGAGTCATGGTCAACCGACAGTCCTTCTTGGAGAAACGATTATCCCGTTGAGATAGTCGACGAGCACTACTACCGCAATCCGATGTGGTTTGCCAACCGATTCAATAAATATGACACCTACGACCGTTCAAAGCATAAGGTTTATGTAGGCGAATATGCCGTCACCAATAATTTTGGTGAGATTGGCAATATGAATGCCGCATTGGGCGAGGCTGTATTCATGATGGGTATGGAAAACAACTCTGATGTGGTTGTGATGAACTCCTATGCACCGATCTTTGTGAATGAAAATGATCCCCGCTGGCGCCCCGACATGATCCGATTCAATTCTTCAGAGGTGATGGGCACGCCGTCTTACTATGTTCAGCAACTTTTCCCTAACAATATCGGTAACCAGGTTGTCAAGACAAACTGGACATATAATCTGACAAAACCACAACCTGCGGAAGATGAAAATTCAAAAAGTGTTCATGTCGGTTTCGCTACTTGGGGAACAGAGGCGGCCTATCGCAATCCACAGTTGATAGTCGACGGCAAGGTCATAAATCTTGATGACTTTGCTAAGTGGGAAAAGGTTTCCGGAAACTGGGATGTCGCAGGTTCAGAAATCATTCAGAGAGGCAACCAACAGCCTTCGATGATTGTGTGTCCAGAGAAAATAGATGCCGAGAAATATACTTTCAAGGTGCAGGCTAAGAAAATCTCCGGTTTGGAAGGGTTTATGGCTATGTTCGGATTTAAGAATCCGGAAAACTATTCCTGGTATAATGTAGGAGGATGGACAAACTCCCAGAATAATGTGGAGCAGGCTATAGCCGGCAACCGCGAGCCATTGTGCAGGGGTGAACGTTTCAGTGTTGAGGCCGACAGATGGTATGACCTGCAGGTAGAAGTTGCAGGGGATAGTGTGAAATGCTACCTTGATGGCAAATTGAATCTTTCCTGTAAGACTCAGAAAGGTGGTGCATGGGAAGGTGTCTATGCTTCCACAACTATTGACGATGCATCTAAGATTATGTATGTCAAAATTGTAAATGTCGGCGATGGATATGCCGATGGGGTGGTCAATCTGGCTAACTGCGATGTCGACTCAAGCAATAAGGATTCACTTCAGCTTATTCGTCTTGCTGCGGAGAATGGTGGCGATGAAAACACAATATCCAATCCCCGTAAAATATATCCTGCAGATGCCCCTGTGAAGATGGGGTCTGCAAACGACATTCGATTCGATGTGCCCCCTTATTCCGTGAATATTCTCAAAATCCGGCTAAAATAATTACTACCTATACATCATGAAAAGTTTAATCTTGTCCTTTATTGCCCTTACATTGGGCTTGACGCTTTCCGCACAAAACCGAAATCCTCAGAATGAGGCCGACCGCGAATGGATGGAAAGCGGTGTCTGGAACAACGGCTGGAACGTCCGTTGCCATCCAAGTGTAAATGCAACCGAGTTCGCAAACCAGTATAAGAAGAACAAGCAGCTTTGGGACAAGGCTTTCTCTTATCTTGCCTCCCACGATCTTGATTCAATTCCAAATGAAAAGATAGTGATAGAGGAGGGGCGCTGTTGGATTAAGATGAGTGAATATGAACCCCGCACTGCCGATGATGTCAACATTGAGCAGCATCACAACTTCATCGACCTTCAATACACTTTCCGAGGAAACGAACTGATGGGACTGGCCTACAATGTAACAGAGAAAAATCCCTATAATCCCAAGAAAGATGTAGGCCATTACAATTCAGAAGATGTCGACTATTTTCCCGCAAAAGAAGGGGAGTTCTTCCTCTTCTTCCCAAGCGACTATCATCAGCCGTCGGTAAGAGCGGAAGGCGATCCTGTCACTTCCAGGAAGCTTGTGGTCAAGATGGAATACATCCCTGATTGATGATGAATAAAAATCCTACCGTCAGGTAGGATTTTTTGTATGTTTACGCCGTGGGAACATCTTGCGGACACGGAGAATCGCCTTGTCTACCGATTTGTCGGCTACAACAATTGTCGTGGCAATGACTATCATGGCGCCGCCGATGATGTCATTGGCAGTGATGACTTGGCCAAGCACCACAACGCTCAGCACCACTGCCGACACCGGCTCGAGCGCACCAAGAATCGCGGTAGGCGTAGATCCTATCAATTGTATTGCCCGCGTAGTGCATGCAAGTGATATTACCGTTGGAATTATGGCAAGAGCAAGAAGATTCAACCATCCGCTTGATGCCGCAGGCAATGTCAGTTCATTGCCAAGTGCTATCATGACTACATAGACCATACTGCCCCATCCCAAGACATAAAATAGGAGTTTAGTCGTCGGGATTGCATTGATATGCTTTGATACGTTGACAAAGACTATATAAAGGGCATACGTCAAGGCTGAGATCATCACCAATATTATGCCAAAAGTGCTTACCGTATTGGTTCCCTGAGGTTTCATCAGCAATATCAGTCCTCCTGCCATGATCACCAGACATAATGCTACGGAAATCTTGAATTTCTCCTTAAAGAAAATGATCATTATGATGGCTACCATGACAGGATAGACGAACAGTAAGGTGGAGGCTACCCCCGAGTTCATATATTTATAGCTCTCAAACAGTGTGAGCGATGAAAATGCCATCAGCACTCCAAGAATCAGCGTTGGGATAATCTGCTTCCTTTCCAACTTGAATGATACTCCGCGTAACGCCATGATTATGGCAAGCAACGGCAAGCCCATAAGATATCGGAACAGAAGCACCGTGTTCGGGTTCATTCCCTGTCCGTAGAGCGGCACTGCAAAAGCCGGGTTAGTCCCGTAGGCTGCGGCGGCAAGAGCCGCCAATAGATATCCCTTTATTTTGTCTGTTTTCATATCCTTTATAACAAAAAACTGCGGATCATTCCGACCCGCAGTTTAATTTTATTTATAAATTCTTCAACTCTTCGAGTTGTCTGCTGAATCTGCAGAATGGCTGTCGGTTGCTGAAGTGGTCGCTGTGGCTGCGTCGGCATCTGAGGATGTGCCGTTCTGCTCTGCCTCATAAGATGCCTTGGCTTCCGCAAGAAGTTTCTGGCTTTCCGGGCTTGTCTCCCAATGGAAGGGAACAAAGTTGCTTGTTGGGTTAACCCACGACGGCTTTCTGCAGGCATAGATTATAAACGGGAGGACCACAAACAGTACCACACCGCCGATCAATACTGAGAACCATATAGTGTTGCCGCCAACGTTGATCTGACCCGGAGGGAAGAAACTGAGCACAAATGCGAGAAGTGATCCAGCAAAACCTACTCCGCCTACGAGCCACATCAGCCAGTTGCCCTTGCTGCCGATACGGAAAGGACGGGCTGCATTCTTCATTGAATAACGCATGTAGATTGCGGCTGCAAACATAAGCAGATAAGCTATAAGATACAGAAGCACTGTAAGCTGTGAAAGGATCTGGTAGAAACTCTGCACTGTAGGCATAACGACAAACAGAAGAGAGAGCAATGTCACAGCGATTCCTTGAATGAGAAGGATGTTCTTCTGCACTCCATTCTTGTTTGCTTTCTGGAAGAAAGGAGGTAGATATCCTGCCTTGCCCACTGCAAATATACCTTTTGAAGGGCCTGCCACCCAAGTCAGAACGCCTGCAAGCACGCCGAATGCCAATGCTATGGCGATCACAGGTGTAAGCCATTCAATGTGGAACACCTTGCAATAATTGTCGAAACCTACGAGAAGGCTCTGAACAAGGTTTATATCATTCTTCGGGATGATGATGCCAAGGGCATAGGTGCCAAGAACGAAGATAAGGACAGTGATAAGTGCTCCGCCAAACACAGCTTTCGGATAGTTGACAGCAGGACGGTCGATCTCGCGGACATGCACGCCACTCATCTCCATGCCTGCATAGAACAGGAAGATGGAAGCTGCCAATACAATATTATTGAAATTGGATAGGTCGGGGAAGAAGCTGCCGTGGAAATCCATACATGACTTACCGCCGATGCAAAGATAGATAACTCCAAAAATAACAAGCACACATGCCGGGATGATTGTTCCGACCATACCGCCGATTTTGGATACCTTGCCAACCCAGCCGAGACCTTTCAAAGAAATGAGGGTGGCAAGCCAGTAGATGGCGAGCACAACTGCAAGTGTGAAATAGCGGTTTGAAGCGAGATGGGAGTCAAATGCGTGGTCCATACCAACGAATGCCAGGCTGACAGCTCCGAATGTAAGTACCGTCGGAAACCAGATTGTGCTTTCGATCCATTGCAGGAAAATGCCGAGGAAGCCGGCTTTCGTACCGAATGCCTCTCCAATCCAACGGAACATACCGCCTTGCTGATATGGGAACATTGCAGCAAGTTCAGCTGCAACGAGCGACACCGGAATCAAGAATACAATCGCTGCAAAAAGATAGTAGAACGCGGAGCTCATGCCATATTCGGCTTCCGCCGGAAGACCTCGGAGCGAGACTACCGCAACGATATTCATTATCATAAGGGTAAATACCCCTAATTTGGCGGTCTTCTTGATGTTGCCGCCCTTATTAGATATTGTGGCCATCGTAGTAGTTTTTTGATAATATGAAAACCGGCAGGAAACTGCTTTGTGACAGTTCCCTGCCGGCAATTTATTTAACTCTATAATTCTATTGTCCGAATGAATATCACTTACCGGTGTGGTTGAAAGTCTTCGACTTCAATGGTATGTTCTTTTCCATCGCGATTCGGGTCGTTGTCGGATATTCAAGCTGGTTAAGCTCGTTGACTGCAAACTGGATGTCGGCGAGAAGCTGATCTGCCATGTCGCGGCTGAAACCTTGCTTGCAAAGCACACGCATGACTATCATATTCTCTATGTTTGCCGGCATTGCATAAGCAGGCACCATCCAACCCTTCTGTGCGAGTTTATCCTGAAGATCGTAGAGTGTCCATTTAGCCGTGGCCTGGAAATCGGGCTTCATGCGCCATACAAAAATCGGGTTGGGAAGTTCCTGATCTGCATAAGGCATGAACGGAGCCATAGCGCTGACTTGTTCCTTAAGGTAACGTGCTACCATCAGTGAGTTGTACTGCACGTTCTTGTATCCCTGGAAGCCCATACGGATGAACTGATAATACTGTCCGAGAATCTGTGCTGCAGGACGTGAGTAGTTGAGACCTACCTGAGTTACCTCTGCACCAAGATAGTCTACGGTAAATGACATATCGTCGGGCAGATATTTCTTGTCTTTCCATACAACCCATCCAAGACCCGGATAAACAAGACCGAACTTATGGCCTGAAGTGCTGATACTTAATACCCATTTCAGACGGAAGTCCCATTTCTTGTCAGGATCGAGGAACGGAAGAATGAAACCACCTGAAGCTGCATCAATATGGATGCATACTTCGTTGCCGGTTGCAGCGTTGAACTTGTCGAGGGCAGCATCAAGAGCTTCAACATCATCGTTAAGTCCGGTCCATGTCACACCCTGGATAGGAACCACGCAGATTGTGTTCTCATCGCAAAGTTTGATGGCTGCGTCAACGTCGAGTGTCGGATGCTCTGTGCTGAGCGGAACAAGACGCATCTCGATATCCCAGAAGTTACAGAATTTTTCCCACACTACCTGATATCCGGTCGACATCACGAGGTTTGGCTTGTCGTAAGGCTTTCCTGCTTTTTTGCGGCGTTCCTTCCATCTTTTAAGAGCGGCAAGGCCACCAAGCATACATGCTTCTGAAGATCCTATTGCAAGCGCACCTGCCTTCCACTTATTTGTTTCAGGTGTGTTCCAAAGATTTGCCACGATATTGATACATTTCTGGCACATAACTGCGATACGCGGATACTCTGTCTCATCAATGTAGTTGATGTTGATGGCCTCGTTCATCAGTTTCGTGGCATACTCGTCCATATATGTGGTTACGAATGTTGCAAGATTAAGTCGCGGTTGTGTCTGCGCAAATGTCTCGTCCTTCACCATTTGGTAGGCAATTTGCGGAGTGGTCGGGCCGTCAGGAATTTTTTCTACCGGAGATGCCTGAAGCATCGCATCGGAACCAAACACATCAGTCTTGGCGTCACCTTGACGGAAGCTGGGGTCTAAGCTTTGATCTAACATAGTCGTGTTTTTTTATAAGTTATTAATTAAGATTGAGATGCAAGCACCCTCACTTGCATTTTATGTCTTTAAAACAATTGTGGTTGATTTTAGTTGGGGAATTATCATAGTTTAACATTTATCCCATCATAACCACTATTATCACACCCCATAAAATCAGAAGTGTGTTGCCTATGGCATAAGTCACTGTATAGCCCATAGCGGGAATACTGCTTCCGATAGCATCCTGAACTGCTCCAAGAGAAGCGGTGGAGGTCCGACTTCCGGCACAGCATCCAAGATTGACTGCAGCAGGGAACTTGAACACCTTGTTGCCGATTATAACTCCAAGAATAAGTGGCAAGGAGGTGCAGACAATGCCCATTACAAACATCATGATGCCTACTTCCTTTAGTCCGCTTATGAATGAGGGTCCGGACACGATGCCTACAACTGCGATAAACATATTTAGGCCCAGATTATCCATAAGCCATACTGCGGGCTGCGGAATGCGTCCGAATGTAGGATGCTTGGAACGGAGCCATCCGAGAACGAGACCGGCTATCAACGCGCCTCCGCTGGTGCTGAGGCTGATTGGTATATTCCCAAAATGAATTGCAAGCGAGCCGAGGATACCTCCTAAGAAGATTCCGAGACCAACAAACACGAGGTCTGACTTACTGCTCTTCCTGTCGGCATAGCCGAGTTGTGGCGCCGCATCATTGACTTCTCTTACAAGTCCGACAATTGTCAATATGTCGCCACGTTGAATTTTCACCTGTGACATGACAGGTAACTCTACCCCTCCTCTTCGTATGCTTTTTATTGAGATTCCATACATGAATTTCATCCTGCGGATTTCGTCTATGGTTTTTCCCGCAACCGCTTTTGAAGATACTGTCACGTCAAGCTGCTCTGCCGGGAAATTCAAGAGCTCGGCATCTGACACTTCTTCGCCTATCCATTTCTCATCGCCGATAATGTTTTCCCTACGTCCACTAAGCACAATCTCATCATCTTTGCCTATCAGAAGTTCCGGGGAGACTTCATGAATCTGACCATCCTTGCGGATGCGTTCTACGAAGAGACGTTTCCCTTGCTCAAGTAGATAACCTTCAATTTCCTCCACTTTTCGGGGAGTATTGAAATAGTCGGCTTCTGCTTTATACGCCCTGAATGCTATAGGACGAAGTGCATTGATATAGTTGGGATCGTTGTTTGCAGACCCCTGGTTCATCTTCTTTTCAAGTTCTGCTGTCTCAGCCTTGACTTTTTTCAAACCGCCAAGCAGCACAGGACCGAGGTTGGCGAGAAGATAGGCTGTGCCGATTGTGCCAAATACATAAGATACTGCATAGCAAACCGGTATGACATCGATCCAGGCTTTCTTCTGGTCTGGTGTTGCTGCGAGTGTGTTGATTGTGTCTGTTCCTACACCGATTACAGCCGACATGGTCTGGGCGCCCGCAAGCAATCCTACTGCTTCACCGACATTATATCCCATTGCCATCGCCACGCCATACGTCGACAACAGACATAGCACACACACTACAACAGCAAAGAATACCTGCTTTATTCCGTCTCCTTTCAATGCTGAGAAGAACTGTGGACCAACGCTATATCCAATCGAGAACAAGAATAACAGGAAGAATATGTCTTTCACCGGACCCGGAATCGGGATATTTAGTTGTCCCACTAATACTCCGACAAGGAGAACGGCTGTGACAGTGCCCAGAGAAAAAGATTTAAATTTTAATTGTCCGATATAAAAGCCGGCTCCTATTGTGAGAAAAATGGCAAGTGCCGGATTATTTCTCAATAGTTCTGCTATCCAGTGAAACATAGTACCAATACATTTAAGGCGGAATACAATATATGTTTGAATTCTCAAAAACGCAAAAAAACTGTACGAAGACCCAAGAGGCTTCCTAATCAATCATAAATCGATAATAATTAATAATTGATCGTTAATCATTAATCGTTGCTCATTGCGCAATCTCCGATAGCTGGGTCTGTATTTTGCGTGCCGTAACTGCAGCCTGACTTGCAAACGAAGTTTTGCTTACCTCATCTTTATTATCCACGGTATGTTCATCTGTGAATAATTGGCAGTCTGCAACCAATGTGAAGCAATTTTCAAGAAGTTCAGGCCATTCGGTAAGGTCCACCCTTGTCTGAAGTGAATCCAATGCCAAGGCTATGTTGAAGGCTGATTGGGTCAATTCGTTTTGAGTCGAATTGTTTTCGCAGTGATAGATGAAATTGTTGAGTCGCTTTAGAAGGAGTGGGCTAACTTTCTTGAGCTTGTCTTTTTCAGCAGCTGTGTGTAACTGTCGTTGTTTTTCAATCTCAGCGCTTACATCTATTTCAGATTTCATTGAGCCTACGGCGTTGAGGAAGAATCCAAGAATTGTCAACCCGCACATCACTTCAACAGCTGTCACGCACTGAGCCCAGCCGTGTGCCGGTGTGTAGTCACCGAATCCGAGTGTAGTGATGGTGACTATGCTGTAATACAACCAGGAGCCGAAATCGGTGCCTGCTCCATCCGGAATGCGGAATTGTCCGGCAGGCAGAAGCCAATATATTACGGCGAATACGGGAACGAGACCAATATACGAACCAATCCAAATTATGGGTCGCACGTTGGAGATAACATGAAAGAAATGGCGGATGCGATCAGATATTTTCATAGTATTTGATTTTTAGAATTTATATTATAACAACTTGACTTAAAAAAAGGCTCATTTTTTATTGCCGATATGTTTTGAAAAACCAAATATTCTGCTTAATTTTGCATATAAACATTTTCTCTAATCATGAATCTGCATAAAATCCTGTATATTTCTATCTTATCATCTTTAGTAATTCAGGCGAACGCTCAGGGAACACTTTCCGACTATAATAGGGCATTCGGCTTGGCAAAGAAATATGATTATGGATACGTGCCCAATGCGCGGATTTATCCGCAATGGATTGGTGATACCGGTAAATTCTGGTATATCGAAGATAAGGACAATGGGGCAAAGGAATACACGGTGGTGGATGCCTCAAGACGCAAGAAGTCGGCATTGTTCGATTGTGTTAAGCTTGCAGGTGCATTAAGGCGGGTTGGTGTTGAAAATGTAGATTCTCACGATCTTCGTATTGAAAGGCTGAAGGTGTCAGACAATCTTGATACCCTTCGCTTTAACCGTGACGGTAAGATGTGGGTATATGTCAAAAGCCGTAAGGATGGATTGAAATGCACCGGTGATGTGCCGCTGCCTCCAGTTGAGCCGCATTGGATGGTGGTGGATGAAGAAAAGGATTGCGGCCCGGTGACCTCTCCCGACGGAAAGAAGGTTGCATTTGTACGCGACAACAATCTTTGCGTGAAGGATGTGGAGACCGGACAAATCATCCAGCTCACTACCGATGGGACACTCGCGAATTACTATTCCTCATACATATATTGGTCGCCCGACAGCAAGAAGTTTGCGGTGAATAAAATCAGACCGGTTGAGAAAAGATATGTCTATTATGTCGAGTCCTCCCCGGCGCGCGGCAGCCAACCGGTTCTTCATAAGCAGGAATATGCGAAACCCGGTGATGAGCTTAGGTTTAAGCTTCCTGTCATTGCTGATGTGGAGAAGGCTTTGGTGATTGTTCCCGATACAAGACTTTTCGACCATCAATATGATATTTATGGCCCGATGTGGAATTCTGATAGCCGAGCTGTCATTTTCGAATATAATGAGCGTGGTCATAAAAACTATAGGGTTCTGGAGATGTCGGCGGCCGACGGGGAAGTGCGTCCTCTTATCGAGGAGTCTCATGACAAATATGTGAATTATTCACGCATCTTCCGTCATTATCTCGAAGATGGAAAACGTATAATTTGGAGCAGCGAACGCGATAATTTCAATCATCTCTATATGTATGATCGAGAATCCGGCAAGCCTATAAATCAGATCACGAAAGGGGAGTGGTATGTGCGTGATGTGGTTAATGTGGATGAGAAGAACGGAAAGATATATTTTTCCGCCAACGGTGTAAATAAGGATGAGGATCCTTATTTTATCCGTTACTATGTAATTGACTTTGATGGCTCCGGCATGACCGACCTAACTCCGGCAACCGGAAACCATAGGGCCGTATTCTCTCCTGATTTCAAATATCTTGTCGACACGTATTCCACTGTTGCAGATGCTCCGGTCACCTGTTTGCGCGATGCATCTGATGGGAAGGAATTGATGGAAGTTGCAAGGGCAGACATTTCCAGACTCGTTGCCGCGGGTTGGAAAGCCCCGGAGGTGTTTGTGGCTCCCGGGCGCGACGGAAAGACACCTATGTGGGGTGTGATATATCGACCTTCAAACTTTGATGAGAATAAAAAATATCCCGTTGTGGAGTATATCTATCAGGGGCCGGGCGATCAGTATGTGCCTAAATCGTTCGTGGGCTACAACCGCAATATGGGTGCGCTTGCCGAACTCGGGTTCATAGTGGTGATGGTCGACGGAATGGGCACATCCTTTCGCTCAAGGGAATTCGAGAATATTTGCTATAAGAACCTTGTTGATGCCGGTTTGCCCGATCATATTGCGTGGATAAAGGCGGCTGCCGGAAAATATCCTCAGATGGATGTGGATAAGGTTGGCATTTTCGGAGCTTCTGCAGGTGGACAGGAGTCTACTACAGCAGTGCTGCATTATCCCGAATTTTATAAGGCTGCTTATTCTGCCTGTGGTTGTCATGATAACCGTATGGATAAGATTTGGTGGAATGAGCAATGGCTTGGTTATCCTGTGGATGACAGCTATATAAAGGCTTCAAATGTGGAGAATGCGCATCTTTTGAGCCGTCCGCTTATGCTTGTTGTTGGTGAACTTGACGATAACGTTGATCCAGCTTCTACAATGCAGGTTGCCGATGCCCTGATCAAGGCAAATAAGGATTTTGAACTTGTAGTTGTTCCCGGGGCTTCTCACACTATGGGCGAGTCGTTTGGAGAGCACAAGCGTTATGACTTTTTTGTACGCCATCTGCTTGGGGTTACGCCTCCGGCTTGGTCTGAGATCACCTACTGATATGGATTATGCTTATTAAGGCTGTTGAAACTATGTGTAACCTGAGAAAGATATTGATGTCGTTGCTGATGCTTACGTTGCAAATCTGTGCTTGTGCCCAGGTTTCAGGCAGGGTTTATCCGGAACGCAACGACGACTTGTCGTGGGAGAACGATCTGGTCGCTTTCCGTGTCTACGGACCGCAGACTCAAAAAAATGGAGAACGATCCTATGGCTATGATATATTTCTTAAATATCCCGATAATGGTCCTGTACTTGAGTATCTATATGGAGAACAGACCTCAAGTGAAAATTGGGCAAAGGTTGATTCCCTCCGAAAGATCGACCCTAAGCTTGCCAAGGATTTTGAAAATTCCTTCACTTATCATATTGACCATGGCTATGGCGTGGATTGCTTTGCCGTAGGTTCTACTTTGGGATGCGGTGTCGCCGCTATTGCTGTTGGAGACTCCATCATATATCCATGGTGCTATGAATCGGTGGAGATATTGGAAAATGGCCCCTATGAATTTAAGGCTCTTCTTACTTTTGCTCCAAAGGAGATAGATGGCGATAGGGATGTTGTGGAGAAGAGGCTAATATCACTTGATAGAAAATCGCATCTCAATCATTGCGAGGTGACTTATTCAGGATTCACAAAACCTCATACCCTTGTTGTAGGATTTCCAATAAGATGCGGGGAATCTGAATTTTGTGATGTCGAGAATGGAATCATTGCGATAACCGACCCCACGCAGGGCGGAGATAACGGTAAAATTTTTCTCGGTGCGGTTTCTCATTCTCCATGCCTTAAAGCTCAAACTATAGACAATCATTGGTTGCTGACTACTGAAATAGCACCGGGGGAGACTTTCAGCTATGACTGGGGATATGCATGGGATCGTTCCGACATCACCACCCGCTCGGAATGGCTTGACTATCTACGAAAGGTTGCGGAGAGAGGTGAATTTGAAGAT
The DNA here is from genome assembly GCA_964421525.1 of uncultured Sangeribacter sp. Lineage (GTDB taxonomy): Bacteria > Bacteroidota > Bacteroidia > Bacteroidales > Muribaculaceae > Lepagella. The sequence goes on from CAYQXG010000039.1 coordinate 17,960, forward strand.
TATGATAAGGTTTCTTCTCTTCAAGCCCCATGACCAATACATAAATAACAACTCCAATATCCATGAATACACAAAAAAAATTACTTACAGCAGCATTGACTGCTTCGATCTTCTTCCCTGCAATAGCAAGGGAATCCCGTCTGTTAAACGACGGCTGGAAATTCACTCTTACTCCCGATTCAGGATCTGTGGTTCAACCATTCACCAAAATTGTTGATCTTCCTCATGACTGGAGTATAGAACTTCCGTTTGACAGTAAGGTTCCTTCCGGGAACGACGGTGGCTTTGTCCACACTGGAAAAGGCTTGTATGAAAAAGTGCTAAAACTTACAGAGAAAGATCTTTCCGGTTCAAAATACTCCCTTCTTTTTGAAGGTGTTTATGAGCGCTGGACTTTAAAAGTTAATGGTGAGACTGTTGGTTTTCGTCCCTATGGTTACTCTTCGGTGATCTATGACATCACCCCATATCTTCATGCAGGCGACAATACAATTGAGGTGGATGTAGACAATTCTCATCAGAAAAACTGCCGATGGTATACGGGTTCAGGTATTTATCGCCATGTCCGTTTGATTAAGACCGGTGAGGTTGCCGTAGCCCCGTGGTCGTTGTTTATCAATACTTCGAAGATTTCACCATCTTATGCTGTAATTAATTACTCCTTTGATATCGATGGCAAAATTGAGGGTGAAAAACTCAATGCCAATCTAAAGGTAATGGATCCTTCAGGTGAAGAGGTCTCATCTGTGGATATGCAATTGGTTGGCTCTAATATCCATATAGCAGGTGAATCGGAGATAAAGAATCCTGAGCTGTGGAGTCCTGAATCTCCTTCATTATACACATTGGAGCTCACATTAAAAGATGGGGAAAAGGTCATCGACGAAGTGAAGGAGACATTTGGTATTCGCACCATATCATATTCAGCATCTGAGGGATTTAAACTTAATGACAAACCTATATTACTCAATGGCGCTTGTGCCCATCATGATAATGGTATGCTTGGAGCTGCTTCATACGACGCTGCAGAGGCAAGAAAAGTCCGGTTGCTTAAGGACGCCGGCTTTAATGCTGTCCGTACAAGCCATAATCCACCCTCTCCCGCATTCCTTGATGAATGTGACCGTCAGGGTCTTCTCGTAATTGATGAGGCTTTCGATGGATGGCGGGATCCAAAGCATCCGCACGATTATCATCTTTGGATCGATGAGTGGGGTGTAAAGGATGTGGGCGATCTTGTGCGTCGCGACCGCAATCATCCTTCTGTCATAGCCTGGAGCATAGGAAATGAGGTGATAGAAAGGAAACACATAGGGGTTATCTCAACTGCCCGTAATTTCGCCGATGAGTGCCGGCGTCTTGATCCCACAAGACCTGTGACTGAAGCGTTGTGTGCATGGGATCCCGATTGGGAAATTTATGATCCTCATGCAGAAGCTCTTGATATAGTGGGATATAACTATATGATATTTAAATCTGAGAGTGATCATGCCAGGTGTCCTGAGCGAGTAATGTGGCAGACTGAATCTTATCCGAAGGATGCGGCTTCCAATTGGCATAAGGTGAAGGAAAATCCTTATGTAATCGGAGACTTCGTTTGGACCGGCATCGACTATCTCGGGGAGTCTGGACTGGGCCGCTACTTCTATAAAGGAGAGACTGAGGGTGAGCAATGGATGGCATTCCAATGGCCCTGGCGTGGTGCCTATTGCGGGGATATAGATATCACAGGTTGGAGAAAACCGATTTCTCATTACCGCGACATGCTTTATAACGACAGCAATAAATTATACATGGCTGTCAGGGAGCCGGATGGATATTATGGAGAAGTCAGAACCACAATGTGGAGCGTTTGGCCAACTTGGGAATCGTGGAATTGGAAAGGACATGAAGGAAAACCAATACAGGTGGAGGTCATGAGCCGTTATCCTAAAGTACGTCTCTATCTTGATGATAATTTGATAGAGGAGAAGGAGGCCGGTGAAGCCAACGACTGTCTTGCTGTGTTTGATATGCCTTATGCTCCCGGCACTTTGAAAGCTGTTGGCCTTGATGAAAATGGAAATGATGTGGAGACTGTGACATTAGCTACTTCCGGCGATCCTGTTGCTATACGTTTGACTCCAGATAAGATGGTGTTCAATGCTGATGGTCAAGATCTTGTGTATGTCATAGCTGAAGTGGTTGATGCTGACGGCAGGGTTGTGCCTGATGCTTCATTGCCTGTCGATTTCTCAGTTTACGGTAATGCAAGCCTGAAGGCTGCCGGAAACGCCCTCCTCAAAGATCAGGATCCATATTATGATTCCTCGGCAACTACATGGAAAGGCCGTGCAATGGCAATCGTGAAATCTAATGGCAAGAAGGGAGCTGCTACCTTGAAGGCCAATTCCCCGAATCTAAAATCTGCCGTACTCAAGCTCAAGTCGAATTGAATGTTGTGATTATAACCGCACAAGATAAAAATGAAGACTTATGATATTATTTTGTAAGTTACGAATAAATGATTATCTTTGCATCTGAAAACTGTAGACTGAAAACGGACAATTAATAATGGCAAAAATAGGAAGCGTAATGACCCCAAAGGGTCGCAAGGCGATGCTCCTCGGGAGCGGAGAACTTGGTAAGGAAGTGGCTCTTGAACTTCAACGACTTGGTGTGGAGGTGATTGCATGCGATAAATATCCTAATGCACCCGCTATGCAAGTGGCTCATAGAAGTTATGTATTCAATATGCTCGATGGCGACGAATTGCGACGCATAGTTGAAATCGAGCGTCCCGATCACATAATTCCCGAGATAGAAGCTATAGCTACCCCCACTCTTGTTCAACTCGAGCAAGACGGTTTTAATGTGACACCTACTGCACAGGCCGCTCTTCTGACCATGAATAGAGAGGGAATCAGGCGTCTTGCTCATGAAGAGCTTGGAATCAAGACTTCCCCATATCGTTTTGCTTCTACTCGCGAGGAGTTTGATCGGGCTGTGGAAGAGATTGGCATCCCTTGTGTGGTTAAACCTATCATGAGTTCTTCCGGTCATGGACAGAGTGTCATAAAGAGTCCGGAGCAGATAGACCACGCTTGGAAGGAAGCGCAGGAAGGCGGACGAGCCGGTGCCGGCAGGGTTATTGTGGAAGGATTCATTGATTTTGACTATGAAATAACGCTTCTTACTGTACGCAGTGTAACCGGAACCGTGTTTTGCCAGCCTGTCGGTCATATCCAGATCGATGGCGATTATCGCTATTCATGGCAACCACAGCCCATGTCGGAAAAGGCTATTGAATCTGCGCGCGAGATAGCACGGAAAGTTACGGATGCTCTCGGTGGCTACGGCATCTTTGGAGTGGAACTGTTTATCAAAGGAGACGAGGTGATTTTCAGCGAGGTGTCACCGCGTCCACACGATACAGGAATGGTTACAATGATATCTCAGGATATGTCGGAATTTGCACTTCATGTACGTGCTCTTCTCGGTCTTCCGGTTCCGGAGATTGAATTCCACGGACCATCAGCTTCAAGGGCTATTGTGGTTGATGGTGATACTGATTGCATTGAGTTCGATAATCTTGAGAATGTGCTTGCTGAACCCGGGACACAATTGCGAATTTTTGGCAAACCCGTAGTGCATGGACATCGTAGGATGGGTGTTATTCTTGCCAGGGGAGAGTCTGTAGATGAGGCTCGCGAAAAGGCAGCACGTGCCTACGACGCCCTTAAGATTGTAGGGGGTATTAAAGACACTAAGTAATTATGGATAATCCAGGAGTCTTGGCAAGAAAGGTCGTGAACTTTTATGTCGATGGTTTTAAGAATATGACCGTCGGTAAAAAGTTGTGGGCGATAATTTTTATCAAGGTTGTCATTCTCTTTTTTGTGTTCAAATTATTTTTCTTCCCCAATATTCTGAAGGAGAAATATGATAATGACGATGACCGTGCTCGTGCTGTTGCCACAGAACTCACATCCCGTTGAAAACTGATAACTGAAAAACTGATAACTGAAAACTTACTAAACCATGGAAGATTTGATTCAAGTAGTAGACTGGTCGCGGCTTCAGTTCGCATTGACCGCTATTGTCCATTGGCTGTTTGTTCCGCTCACAATCGGAATTAGTCTCATCATCGCCGTAATGGAGACAATCTATTACCGTACGAAATCAGAGAAATGGCTCAAGACCCAGAAATTCTGGATGATCCTTTTTGCCATTAATTTCGCAATCGGTGTTGCAACCGGTATCATTCTCGAATTTGAGTTTGGTACAAACTGGTCAAACTATAGTTGGTTTGTCGGCGACATATTTGGCGCTCCGCTTGCTATTGAAGGCCTTCTTGCTTTCTTTATGGAGGCGACATTCTTCGCAGTCATGTTTTTCGGGTGGAAAAAGGTGTCGCCTGCTTTCCATCTCGCCTCTACATGGCTTGTTGCAATAGGTGTCTCTCTCTCAGCCCTTTGGATTCTCGTTGCGAATGCGTGGATGCAATATCCTGTAGGTATGGAATTTGATCCGGACCAGATGCGCAATGTGATGTCTGACTTTATTGCTGTGGCTACGTCACCTGTTGCTATAAATAAATTTTTCCACGCTGTCACAAGTGGTTGGGTGCTTGCTTCCGTATTTGTTATTGGTGTCAGCTGCATAATTGCCGCCAAAGGTAAGAATCTCGAAATGGCAAAGGATTCCGTGAAGGTTGCCGGATGGGTTGGTCTTATAGGCATAATCCTTACTATGTGGACCGGAGATGGTTCTGCTGTCGAGGTTTCACGTGTGCAGCCTATGAAACTTGCTGCAATGGAAGGCCTCTACCGTGGGGAGGTGGGCCAGGAACTCATAGGCTTTGGTCTTGTTGACCCCGACGCTAAGGAAGTGAAATGCAAGATAGCCATTCCCAAGGGATTGTCGCTCCTTGCTAATCATGATGTCAATAGCTTTGTGCCGGGAATTGATGATCTCATCGACGGTATAGCTCTGACTCCTCAGGGAGACACAATCAATACTGTTAGTTATGCGGAAAGGATTGAGATTGGTAAGGCAGCGCAGCAGGCTCTCCGTGACTACGAGGCTGCTCGTAAGAGTGGCGACAATGCGGCAGTGGCAGATGCTCTTGCAAGAATAAAGGCAAACTACAAATATTTCGGTTATGGCTATTTCAATTCCCCTGAAGATGCTGTGCCCCCTGTGGCCTTGACATTCTATTCATTCCGCATTATGGTGATGGCGGGTGGCTACCTCCTTCTCCTATTGATTGTGGCCCTCTTTGTGGTCTATAAGAAACCGGAATGGTTCGACACTCGTCTTGCACGTTTTATAGGTGTTCTTAGCATACCGGTAGTTTGGATCTGCAGCGAGGCAGGTTGGATTGTTGCTGAGGTTGGACGTCAGCCTTGGACAATACAGGATATACTTCCCGTTCAGGCAGCAGTGTCGGCAGTGACTGCTCAGTCTGTTCAGCTCACCTTCTGGCTGTTCGCTATCGTATTTGCAGCTCTTATTGCGGCTGAGATCTCGATTATGGTGAAAGAAGTGAAGAAGGGTTCCGAGAGAGATATAGTAGATACTAACGCAGAAAATGTGAAATAATATGGAGGCATTACAGATATATTGGTGGCTTCTCATCGCAGTGCTCGGTGGAGTCCTTGTATTCATGCTGTTTGTTCAAGGTGGGCAGAGCTTGTTGCTTGAGACACGTGGTTCGTTGGCTAAGAATCTTATTGTGAATTCTCTTGGGCGCAAGTGGGAACTTACATTTACAACTCTTGTGGTGTTTGGAGGTGCTTTTTTTGCATCGTTCCCCCTTTTCTATTCCACTTCTTTCGGAGGCGCCTACTGGCTCTGGATGGCTATCCTTTTCAGCTTTGTCCTGCAGGCGGTCAGCTATGAATTCAGAAGAAAAAGTGGTAATTTATATGGAACTGCCACTTATGATACGTTCCTGCTCATCAATGGTGTTGTAGGGTGTGTGCTGATTGGGGTTGCTGTAGGTATCCTCTTTTTCGGTGGTGATTTTACAGTGACTCGCGGTAATATCCTTGACGGATCTGCTCCGGTTATTTCGGTTTGGGCTCCTTTACATGGACTTGAGGCTATCTGTTCCTGGAAAAATCTTCTTGTGGGTTTCACACTCTTTTTCCTTGCTCGCATGAATGCGGCTCTTTACCTGATGAACTCAATCGAAGACGGTCAGAAGTTCTTTGATGCAGTGAGAATGAAAGCTCTCCTTAACGGAATCATCTTTGTAGTCTTGTTCCTTGCCCTTCTGGCAGTGATTTTGACTGCAGACGGATACACCGTTGAGCCAGATGGCAAGGTTGTTGCTGTTCCTTATAAATATGCCATAAATCTTATAGAGATGTGGTGGATTCTCATTGCCCTTGTGATTGGGGTTGTCTTGGTGCTTGTTGGTTATGCCCTCACGGCGTTTAAGAAGGAATACCGTGGAGGAATATGGTGGACCGGCATCGGTACAATCATTACAATTGTGAGCCTTCTTTGCGACCTTGCCTACAACAACACCAGCTATATGCCATCTCTAACAGATCCTCAGTCTTCCCTCACAATTGCCAATAGCAGCAGTACCGAATTCACATTGACAGTCATGTCGTGGGTGTCGTTGCTTGTTCCTGTGGTTATTCTCTACATCTGGTATGTATGGAGCAAGATGAACGCCAAGCCCATCACACCTCAGGAAATCGAAGAAGACTCCCACTCCTATTGATAGGATTAAAGACAGAATTAAAAATAATAATTAGAGCGGCAGGTTGTAAAGCCTGCCGTTCTTCTATCTCGCAATATCCTCTAAAGGAGCAAGATCATCTAAGTGAGCTAAATCTGCAAAAAAAAGCTAAATAAGCTATTTCCAAAAAAGAAATGATTAAAAAATAGCCAACCCCGGGATTTGCCAAACCAAAAAACAAGTTATCGCAAGCTCCGCGTCTTCACTAAAGCCGAAGCTGTCTATGAGTTAACCTACATCTTTCAGAAAAGGCATATTTCCAAATCAGTCCGCACCTAATGACAAGAGGCTGAGCAGTTCAATACCACACAGCCTCTCTCTCTTGGTAATTATTATGCATTATATTTGCTTTGCTTTTTCGTTCAATTCATAGGCCAAATCCTTTACAGCGCCCCAATCTGCTGCCGAAATGAGTGTAGTTAATCGTGCTATACCTTGTGTCACTTTCGCTTGTATCTCTTTGCCCTCAGCGGTTGTGTGGTTGGAACCATAACGTATGGTTTCATATAAGGAATTTACAGCTTTTTTTGCAGCAGGTTCCTTAACTTGCAGCAAAACACGTTGCAGACGCTGACTGTTTTCTTGGATAAACTAATGTTCCTCCTCTTGTTTTGTCAGTGACTTCTTCGTTGCCTTATTTGCAGTTGAATGTGCTCCAAGGTAGATAGCATAAAATACTAATACTAAAATAAAGACGGAGAGTACTATCACAGTATAGTGTTCAGCAAAGAATGATGGTTGCTTGGCAACGACCTCTGTTGCTGACTTGACTGTGTCGCTGATAGAGGAACCAATACTGTCAACAGCAAGTCCTTGGATGCTGTCTGGCAATATTTCTCCGGACTTATCTGCCAAATTATTGATAGAATCGTTTACAGTCTCTGTAATCTTATTTGTTACCTCGGATGTCTTGCGCAATACCACCTCATAATATATGGCAATTACGCTTAGGATGGTCTGAGCAAAATAGGTGATGGACAAATAGGTAATAGTGAGATTATACACTTCGTTGTTATCCCTGCGTATGCGGAAAACAGATATGCATGCGAAAATAAAGACAAGCAGCGTAAATCCATACAACATCCATTCAACTGCTCCGCGGGTTTCCCCGTCAGTCCATGCAAAGAACAGTATATTAAGAGCCACAAGCACTAAAACCATAAGTGCCCCTGCTATGATTTTATTTATTCTCATATTTCGGTAACTATTAGGATAATGTTGGAGGAGTTGGGGGTGGGGGCGGTCCCGGGGTGATAAATAGCTGCTGCAATTCAGGCACTGTTCTTGCTGCCGACCATTGGGCCATCCCTTCTTTCCAGACAAGAGTGTCGGGAGTCAGCTGCCCGCTCTGCGCATATTGCGACAGTTGCTGCATAGGAATAGGCCCAACCTGCTGGTTGTTGATGAAAAGATAAAATTGAGGCATAGGTGGCGGGGTAGCAGTATGGGCGCTATGTTGTCCCATATATTGTTGTCCCATGGCCTGCTGTCCCATACCAAAGAATGTGCTGGCACCGGCCATTCCCATTCCAACAGCGGCACCTATGCCACCATTCCCTTGATTGGCAGCCATTGTTTTCATTATATCGATCTGTTGCTGGGCAGCCCATTTATCGCCAAGAATGTCCATTACTTCCAAGTCGGCAGATGCGTTGCCTAATTTCGCCTCATACTTCTTGCGCACTTCATCGTCCAAGTCTTTACTCAACAAATCTTTCGGGCCAAGTGTCGATTTGCAGTGGGGCACTTCAGCGCAGAAGCGCTCATCTCTGTGTTTTGAACAGGAGTGGCAGGCGAAGGACTGGGAGACACGATATTTGGGGTATGTGTCATTCCTACAACTGGTGGAGGTGGAGGAGTGCCGGCAGCCTGTACCGACTGTTGAAGCGGAAGACCGCAATTGGGGCATTGTGGAGCACGGTCAGAAACTTGCTTCCCACATTCTGGACAAGTTATTAAAGCCATAGATTTTGGTAATATTTGATGAATAATCAGCAGTATATAGTTTTAAAATATTTAGCATTATCTCATATCTCTTTCCAAGAGATTGAGAAAAATAGCAACATCCTAACTATCAAATATTAAGCATAATTGCAATATGTGGTTTGCTAAACAAAATTGCTTTTTTTTGAAATAAAAAGCAGTTGCGATTGTTTTTATGTGTTTCTTAAAATTTTTTTTATTGCCTAATAATTAGGATATTCCGATTTATTTATATAATTTTGTATTTAAATAAAGTATCTCTTGGAAAGAGATTTGTGTAATTGCTAAACAAAATTCCCCTTAAAGTTTTTATTTTACAGCCATCTGGGTGAGAAACGATGGTAATAATTTGTGGGTGGTGTATCGCAAACCAATAAGAGGAATGTCATATTTTGAACTGTATCTCCCCCGATTTTAAACAGACATGTCTAAAAAACAGTTGGAAAAGTTTTGCTGTGTGAGAAATTTTTATTAATTTTGCACTGCATTTCGCGCCAAGGCTCTTAAAGATGGAGGCAAATCGTTTTCACGCCCAACGCAACAATCAATAATTCAATAAATTAAAATGTACGCAATCGTAGAAATCAAAGGTCAGCAGTTCAAAGCCGAAGAAGGCAAGTATCTGTATGTGCACCACCTCGGCGATGAAGTTAAGGAAGGCGAGACTGTTGTCTTCGACAAGGTTCTTCTTCTTGACGCCGACGGCGACGTGACAGTCGGCGCTCCTGCCGTTGAAGGAGCTAAAGTTACATGTGAGGTTCTCCTTCCCCTCGTGAAGGGCGACAAAGTTCTTGTTTTCAAGAAAAAACGTCGTAAAGGATATCGCAGACTTAATGGCCACCGCCAGCAATTCTCAAAAGTTTTAGTTAAGAACATCGAAAAATAATCCTCATCAGATATGGCACATAAAAAAGGTGTCGGTA
>CAYQXG010000040.1:0-27252 GCA_964421525.1 uncultured Sangeribacter sp.
TAATTGCTGAATTGTAGGCATTTTAGTTTGTTAAAAATTAAAAAATATCTAAAATTTACACTTGTTTCATCATTTTGGGCCATCTTCAAGTGAAAAACCACTTGAAAGATAGCATCGAAGAGCAATTATGCGCAGACCATAAACCAACGCTAACCGATTAAATCATAATCCGTTAGCGAAGAATATGGGCATTTCATGCCCTAAGACGATGCAAAGTTACAAAATTTCAGTGAATTATGCAAATATTTTTTGCGTTTTCCGTTGTCCGCTTTCCCCTTTCCGTTTTCCGGAAATCTTCAACAAACAAGACATGCCCTCATTTCGTTCGCTATATCAAGTCTCATAATAGGAGCGCAAATGAGGGCATTAAAATTTACAAGAAAATATGAGAAGACTATCATACTGGGTCGAGGCCTCGGCGACGCCATTCAGGGAGTGCGTTGTGGTCGCGGACGATGGTATTGGCAAGATTTACGGCTTTCGAGATGTGGTCGCAGATATTTTTCTCGCCAATGAGATGGACAATGTCTGATTTCACCAAAGCAGCATGAACACCAGGCTGCACACCGGAAAGGACAATCTGGATGCCCTCTTTCTGCGAAGACTTAATAAGAGTCTCAAGGTTGTGTATGCCTGTAGAGTCAATAAACGGCACCTTACGCATGCGGATGATGCGTACAAGGGGGCGATTCTGCATAGTGCTCCTCATCATCTCGTCGAATTTAGTAGCTATTCCAAAGAAGAACGGCCCATCAATCTCATATACCGACACACCCTTTTCGACGTGGAGCACCTCATGTGCATGCATCTCGGTGCCTTCAGCCACATCGAGTTGTTGACCGTATACCTTGATCTCAGCATTTTCCGTAACACGCCGTAGGAAAAGAACCATAGCAAGAAGCAAACCTATTTCTATGGCTATAGTCAAGTCAAAAATGATAGTAAGAGCCATAGTCACGAGGAGCACAGAGAAATCGCCCTTTGGATTATGGGAAATGGCCTTCACAGTACGCCATCCGCTCATATTGTAGGCAACCACCATCAGCACAGCAGCCAGACAAGCCATCGGCACGAGGTTGATAAGGGGCATAAGGAATAAATAAATAAGCAGCAGAACAACGGAGTGGATCATACCAGCCATAGGAGTGCGGCCACCATTGGTTATATTAGTCATAGTGCGAGCAATGGCACCGGTCACAGGAATGCCTCCAAACAGAGGAACAACTATATTCGCGATGCCTTGCCCAAAGAGCTCAGTATTGGAGTTGGTACGAGAACCAGTGATACCGTCAGCCACAGTAGCAGAGAGCAACGACTCAATGGCACCAAGCATGGCTATGGTGAAAGCCGACGGCAGAAGTGCATTGATAGTCGTCATATTGATTTGGAAACCGTGAGGAACAGGAATATCCGTCTTCATATCGCCGAAGCGGTCACCAATAGTCTCCACATGAAACTCCGGAAGCAGCATACCCAAAAGCCAGCAGCCGGCAGTTACAATGATAATAGCAATCAGAGTCCCCGGAAGTTTCTGAGAAATCTTAGGAGTCAATGTAATGATCAATAAGGAAACTAAGCCGACCGCCATAGTCATCAGATTGACCCTGGAAAAATTTGAAATAAGCACACCCCATTTGGTAATGAAATCGCCGGGGAGATCTTTTAGACCCATCCCGAAAAAATCATTGATCTGCGTAGAGAAAATAGTGACAGCAATACCGGCAGTAAAACCGACAACTATAGGGTAAGGGATAAACTTAATGACGGTACCGAGCCTGAATAGCCCCATCAGCACAAGAATCAGACCAGCCATAACGGTAGCAATAGCAAGGCCAGATATCCCAAATTGTTGAATAATATTATAGACAATAATTATGAAAGCTCCGGTGGGCCCGCCAATCTGTACGGTATTGCCGCCAAGCGCAGACACAAGGAATCCACCGATTATTGCAGTAATCAGGCCAACAGCGGGAGACACTCCAGATGCAATAGCAAAAGCGATAGCAAGCGGGAGAGCAACGATACCGACAACAATACCAGCTATCAAGTCGGATTTAAAGCGGGCCATATCATAGCCTTTCCACATCGAAAAAGACTTAGGGTGGAAATCAATGGAGTTTAAGAAGTTCATTTTTACCTGTAGAATTTTTGGTTGAAGTCTTCAGTTTTTAGTCTTCAGTCTTCAGAAATCAGAGGATGGGTTATTTGAGGTGGGAGGCGTAGTCAAAGATGCGGTCAAAAATCTCTCGATCGGAATCGGTGAGAGTGATACCTCTACGAGCCATTACACGTTCGGCAACTGTGAGGAATTTCTTCACCGGAACATCTGTGAAACCTCCATTGGCGCTACCTTCGAGAAAACTGGGGACAAACACCCGGGGGAATCCGGCACCGTATATATTCACGCCGACACCAATAACTGTGGCAGTATTGAGCATCACGTTGACACCTATCTTGGAATGGTCTCCTATTATGGGGCCACAGAATTGGAGTTCGGTACGAGCAAAGGAATGCAGGCGATAGTTCCAGAGTCGGATTTTAGAGTAGTCGTTTTTCAAATTTGAACAATTCACACCGGCTCCTATATTACACCACTCTCCTACAACGGCATTACCCAAATAGCCATCATGAGCCTTGTTGGAATATCCGAAGATTACAGAGTTATCTACTTCACCTCCGACTTTCACATAGGGGCCGAATGTGCTTCCTCCGTATAACTTGCTTCCCATACGAGCCTTAGAGTGTTCACAAAACGCAATTGGTCCGCGCACACAGCATCCTTCCATCACTTCCACATCCTTGCCAATATATATTGGGCCATCCTTGACATTTAAAACAGCACCCTCCACATTAGCTCCTTCTTCAAGGAAAATAAGAGGTTTGCCATCCTTGTCAAAAACATCGCCCAACACCTTATTGGAATCAGGAAGAGCACAGGAACTACGATCGGCAGTGATGCGCGAATAATCTTCCATAAGAACCTCCGGATTTAGCAAAAACACATCGTAGACATTGCGAAGGTGACGGAGATCTTCCTCGAAAGTATCGGTGAAACTAAGAGCCTCGAGATCGTTAAGAGACCCGCAGAAAGCAAGTGGACGTGATTCGCAGACAATTGCCTGCCCATCCTTAAGAGACAAGATACGTGAGGCTATGTCGGCATCCGGGACAACCGTGCCGGAAATGAAAAGCATTTTCTCGGAATGGTCTGAGGGTCGACCGAAACGGTCACGTAAGAAATCAACCGGCAGAGCTCGTATTTCAGCATCCGGCAGCATCGACTCCCATTTCTCCCGGATAGTAGTAATGCCTACGCGGAAGTCGCAAATCGGTCGTGTAAAAGACAGCGGAAGCAGATCGTAATGATCGTCCTTATTGTCGAAAAGGATGATTTTCATTTAAATCAACGATTAACGATTATTGACCAAGATCAACAATGAATGATTGGCGATCAATGATCAATAAGCAATGATAGAATCTAAATATGGCGCAAAATTAGTTAAAAAAAATGAAAATTGCAAGAAAATGATTAAAGATTAGTGATTAATGGATATCCATACGTCAATATCAGAATGAACCGAAACGAGGGTTCGGGTGTTGTATTTACAGAAGGATGAATAAGAAATAACAATCAAATATAAAAACTTATGGAAACACACAGTTATCTCCAAAGGCGCGATGTCTTTCAGTAGATGACGGTTATGAAATCCTTAAAACCCCCATTGCAGCTGCAATGGGGGTTTTACGTTATAGATTTCCCACTTTAGAATGGATAGCCGAGTGCAAGATGGACAGCAAACGCGTTTTTGAAAGGAACATTGAAATAATGTGGCGTACCGTTGGAATATGGAGTGTGGAGACCATATCCAACGTCGACACGAATGACCATCATGCCGAGATCGTAACGAACTCCGGCGCCGGTGCCAAGAGCAATCTCTTTCAGGAATGTCTTTCCTTCCAGTTTACCGCCAGGACGCAAAGGATCGTTTTTGAGTAGCCAGATATTGCCAGCATCAATGAAAGCCGCACCATGGAGATCCCCGACTATCGGGAACCTATATTCTGTATTGACTTCAAATTTAAAAGTACCAGTCTGGTCGAAATATCCATTAACGAGATCCTTTGGAGCATGATAGCTACCCGGACCTATGGAACGGACAGTAAAAGCCCTGATTGAGTTTGCACCACCAATATAGAACTGTTCGGAATATGGCACTTCCTTTGAATTTCCATAAGCGTGGGCAGCCCCAAGCAATACCCGCGATACAATCCACTGATCTTGTTTTGGGAAAAGTCGATGGTTCCATACCAACTGCACCTGCCCCTTCACAAACTGAGAAAAAGGGGTACCGAAAAGCTTCTTCTCTCCCTTCACTTTCGCAAGAGAATAAATGGCATCGAAAATATTACCAGCTTCCGTAAAGGTTCCGGTGAAAGTCAACTGATTATTACGCTCCCTTTCAAGCCATCTATCGTAGGTATACGTATAGCTCAGCTGAGGAATAAACCTACTTTCAAAGCTAAGAGCGACTGCAGGGTTCAATGCCATCACGGAATCAAATGCCTCAGTAGTCTTTATGAGCTTATTATAGGTAAGTTTAAAAGGAGTGAATGAATTGACAGCGTGCCGTGTAGCTCTCCATTCATAAGTGATTCCGGTATTGAATTCCGCCATCATGAAATAGCGTGGTCTGTTTAGCACTGAGCCGCCAAGAGAAATGGTAGTCCAGTTAACATCCCGTTTGGAGCGAGGAATAAACTTTGGAGCCAGCAGTCGCGGGAATGCGAGAGAGCTTTGGAGCCCGAACTCATAGGAATTAAATACGTTTGAGCGTTTTCTGCCAGTCTGCCATTCATAGTTGGCATTGAGCGAGACATTAAGTTTCTCGGCTCCGCCAAAAATATTATTGTGTGTAAAAGATGCAACAAGTCCGGGACCGATATATGAATTTGACTTAGAAGTTGCATTCATCTCAATAGAGGCTTCCATCGGACGGTCGTACCGGCATGTGATATAGACATCCATAATAGAGTCTTTTGCAGCAGTGTCGGCAGGGATAGGCTGAATCTGGATGTTTGAGAATATACCCATGCGCGCGAGACGGGTCTGTGTCCTGTCCATATCACGAACCGAGAACACCCTTCCCTTCCGGAAGGTTATACATTCCGGTATCAGCCCTTTCCTCACCCTCTGGGGCCGCATTATGATCAATTCACCACGATCAGTCTGAATTGTATCGGGATGACCGGGACCATAAATTTCATTACGCTGCAGCAACGTCACCACATTGCCAGTGCGGAACTTGCGCATAGCAATTTCAGGCATATTGTCTACCAAGCTGAGGCGTATAGCTACGGCATGCGGAGTCATGAAAGTATCAGCGAGAAACTCAAGATATTCCGGACGAAAATAATAGTATCCTCTATTTCGCATGTTGTTTGCAACCTCAACTCTCAACGCAGAAAGAGAATCGACACAGAACACAGCGCCTTTTTGAAACCATTTACTCTTTTTGGCAAGTGAGTCAATAAAGCCCTCAATACGGCTGGAAGGGCTATTGAAATATTCAATAGTGTCGATCCGGTAGGGTGATGATACATCGAAAGTGTAAGACATCGATGCTTTCTTCGGATTTTTCTTATCTGGAATTTCCTCATAAGTAGCAGTTGATCCAAAATAACCATTATCAGCAAGAATCTGCTCCACCATCTTCATTCGCATCTGAGCTTTGACATCAGAGACAAGCACAGGCTGTTCCACAAGATTTCTATAAAGCCATCCATAGACACCTCTTGCAGAATCGTTCCAGTAATTATAGACCCAAAGACCATAAGGGAAAGGATAACGCACATAGGGAGTTATAAACGGAAGCGCGTTGTTAGGCTTCACGTTGACAGCCTGTTTAAGTTCCGCCACAAGATCAGCCGGGAGTTTCTCATTTCCGGTAGGGTTAATCTGAATCTTCTTGATCCCGGTGTAGAGCACCTCATCCTCACCAAGCCGGCGCGTAGTGCTGCAAGCTCCGGCCAGTATAAGAAATACAAGACAAGCCGTAAGCACCACAGCAGCACATCTAAAAGAGCGTATGTTATGATTACTCTGCATTTTCCTCCTCCTTTATTGAGATTGACTTGATAGAATCTGATGAAGCGCCAACCAACGGCTTGACATCAAGTGTGGAATCCACTGCTATCGGCTGAACAATAGGTTGCTTGTGTTTCTTCCAAAGCTTGCTTAGGCCGAAATGAGTGATTTCGGTGAAATAGGCAAGTCTTCTCCTAAGCGAGAGACCAACACCGGTCTCGGTAATCTCGCCTTCGAGCACACTTTCGAATCCGGTATGACGGAAAAGGCGTGCATTAAGACTCATGTTATTAGTCTGTCTCAAAATATATTCAAAAGCTATGTCGCTTATCAAATTCTGCTGGAAATTGTCATCATTAGAAGCATCAGTGGAATAGTTACCACCCACAATTATCTTAAACCGGTTGTTGAGCAATGACTTTGACACCTGATAAGAATATGATGTATTGGTGGAAGTCTTTCCATCAGTACCGGTCTCGTACTGGTTCACTCCAAGATTTATATCCACACCCTTGACATTATCTGCAAGGAACGAATTCAATGAAGAAGTAAGGAAGCTATACAACTGTCCTGTGGCAATATTCGACCCAACAGTCTTAGAACTCGGACCTTGATACATACCGGTCAGAAGAAGGCTCATTGCCTGCTGCTGCCGCTGGTCGGAGGTCATTGACTGAAGCTCGTTGCTTATGCTCAAGTCATCATCGGTAGAAAGATCAAACACCACCGAAGGGGCAGAAAGAGTATTACCGACAGTCAAGGTGACGAGGAAGTTGACCAACCTCGTATTTCCTCTTGTCTGCACACTTGCCTTAATATTGTCGGTAGCCTTGATAGAAAGTGCCGGATTCATTATATCGCCATTCCAAGTGATATGGCTGTTCTGATCGAAAGTGAAATTCTTTTTCCCTATGACGGGAATGCTATAATTTGCATATCCATTACCAGTATATAATGATCCGTTTAGTTTCATGTCGCCCACATAGTTCTGGAAATAGTTAAGAGTACCGGAAGGGTTGCACTCCACTTTACCATCGCCACCAAGATTTACCACAACATGCGAACCTTGTGAGATGACCGCCTTAGCAGTAATCCTCATTCCCATCACGGAAGTCAGGGAATCCGCTTTCGCCATCTGAGTAGAATCAGAGAAGTTAACAAACTTAACAACTCCATCGGCACCTTGAGTCCCATTGAGAGCATCCGGTGTCATATCCAAATTATAGGTAACATCCGTTGCAGGCAATACATTGAGATATGCGTCAATGTTCATCATAGACATAGGGCCTTTCACAGTAGCATCCAAATCTGCAAAAAGTTTTCCTGTGACTTCAGCAGTGCTTCTCTTTCCACCCACAAGTTGCATTTCGGAAGCCTTAGCCGACAGATCAAGCCTAATATCGCTCATCTTAGTAGCATCAACCGTACCCCTGATTGTAAGCGGATTATTATTGACCGCATATATGTTGAACTCATGAAAATCAAGCACATTGTCAGTAACGGTAATCGGATCTCGATCAAAGCGGAAGGTAGTGCCAAGCATATTCATGAATAGCCCTACGGAATCGCAAGAGACACTTCCGTTGAGTTTGGGAGCAGTGAAACTACCGCTTAAGCTCATATCCCCATCGAGCGCGCCAGAGAGTTTCATTGTCTGAGGCGGGAAGAATGGATTAGCTATGGAAAGCGGGAACTTGGTCAGCACAAGTTTCAGGCGCTCGGCAATCATACCCTTGTTAGGATCAATAGAATCAGGGGCAAGCACAAACTGCACAGCCGCAGCTTCAGAACCGTTCACAACAAGCCCTACCTTACCGGCACTCTTTCCCTTGTTGCCCATTCCGGCAGCCATCGTGAAATTGAAGTCTCCCACTCTCTTACGATCATAATATAGATCTGTAATGTCGAGCTTACCCTTTCCGACAAGCGCCCTACCAGTATAGCGCACATTAATATCAGAATTCACGGTTGCCTTCACCGGTGGTGGATTTAGAGCCATGTGCAGGAAGTCTTCCACCTGAATATTAGTAAGATTAATGTGAAGGTTGTCTTTGCCATTCTCGTTCACCTCAGTTCTCATCAGAATACTGCTCCTATCACTCTTAGCCTCAAGATTAGCATTAATCTTTTGGTTAGTAAAAGTATAGTCTATATAATTGTCGAGGTTAAACGTCCAAGGCAAATAAGCGATAGTCGCCTTAAGAGGAGTAAAACGCAACGACAAGACAGAGTCTGCCACGGATGCAGTGAAACCGAGACGATAACCCATTTTTTTCTTAATATTGTGTTGAACGAGATATGCAGAAAGTCGGTTTTCACCCATATATCCGCTCATTCTCACATCTGCAAACTCATCAAATGTGCCGGGACGGTTACCAAGATGAATAATATAGTCGATAAGTTCACCACGAGATTTGAGTCCCATAGTTATAGTGTCGAGACGCATTGACTCTGTAGTCAAAGTGTTAAGCATAAGATTGCCGTTTATTATCGAGTCTTTTGACAGCTCCATGCTCAAGCTACCGAACCCCATTCCTGACGGAGAAAGGAACTGCGATACAACCCCATCGCCCTCTACATCGGCTGACAAAGAGAACGGAGGCAGTTTCTTTTCCAGAGCATTGACATCCAAACGGCGGGTTTCAATCATTTTGGGCATAATGGCAGACACCTCAGCGAATCCATCGATAAGCGGTTTCAACCCCACAGACGACAGAAAACGCAATGTCGCACCTTCTGCAATAAGCATGCAATCAGTATCATCAGAGGTTGAAACAAATTTCAGACCCACCCCGGTAGGCATATTAATGTCCTGATCAGGCAAGTGCCAGCTAACATTATCGGCAACGGCATTGACATCATAGATCCAAGTGTGAGGGGAGGCAGTGCCATATATATGTATTTTCCCACTGCCGGCGTTTTTTGTCTCGGAAAAGCCAAGAGCCTCCAAGTCAACATTATTGAGATCTGCCGTTATATCAGCTTGATAATAATTGTCAGAAATCTTACCACTGCCTTCGATGTTGAATGAAAGAACGGGGGTAGGCGAACTTGCCTTCAATGAAAAATCCTCATCTTTCAATCTCACAAACATAGTGATATCTTGAAGAGCGATGCCATTGTAGAGCGCATTAGATAGATCAAGCTTGATATCAGTGTGCGCACCTCGTTTTTCGGGATTAAAACCAGCTCCAGAAGCCGTCAATGATGCAGTTACAGGTCCGATTGTCTTGTCGCCGATGAAAGCTCCAATATTAAGTTTATTGACATTCACACGGGCATCGTAACGCTCAGAATTCATTCCAACCTTACCATCGGCAGCAAGGTTACCAATTGGGGTTGTCAACTTGAAATCAGCTGCATAGTTCTCATGATCAGCAGAGGCATTGCCCTTAATGTTTAACGTAGGAATGTTAATGCCGTCTAAAGCTACAAACTTCTTAATCACATCCGGACGGCGAAGTTCACCGTCAAATTCAAGATCAGCAACCAGCTCTTTGATATCCAATGCATTTCTTGCACTTCCATTGGCACGTAACGACAACGTTCCGGGCAGAGCAATATCAAATTGCTCGATCTCAGCATTGCCCAACTCGCCATTAGCCCTAATCCTCGCATTCAGAGGAGTTGTCTGCGGGATAGCCGAAGTATATGCAGCCATATCTGGCATGAAACTGTTGATATCAGCCATTCCAAGACTTGCGGTCAAATCCACGTCGAGGAGTGCATCCGGCTCAAGCGCCATAAGTGCATTTGGGACTGCAGCCGTAGCTTCAATATGAGAAAATGGAGTCTTAATATCAAAATCCCTCAACATCATACCAGTGGAATCCATCGAAAATGTGCCCACGCCTTCTACAATGGTCAGTCCGCATTGTTCCACTCCATTCATTTTTGTAATAGGCAAAGTGATTTCGACTGCCTTGTTATAGAAATTCTCAATATCAAGATTCAAGTCTGAAACCCTTATATCGTTTGTGTCAAAACCTTTCACAATGGGAGAGTCTTTCACTGCATATCTGGCATTGAAGGATGAAAGGGAAATCTTGCCGGCCTTAACAACTGTTGGAGCGGACGTGGAAGTGGTGTCAGCTTCGGGTGCCGGATGCTCCTTTACATATTCAAGTGATGGAGCCAGCATCAATGCCGAACCTTTTTTTGCGGTCACATTACCAAGAGTAATATTATTGGTACGGAGATCGATCACTCCATTTTCCACCATAAGATCGTCAGCCTTGAAATTAAGAGTGTCGATAGTAGGCAACATCGACATAGTGAAATTCACGTTTTCAAGATTGAGCTTCTTGGCTGTTATATAAAAAGGAGTGGCAGTAGTGTCGACCGGAGTAGGTTTTTGTTTCCACACATCCATGCCGATAAATATATCGCCATCCTTAATAGAAGCCTCGTTGAGAGTAATCGTACTACTCTTGATGTTTGCACTTGATTTAGAGTCGACATCCAGCAAGCCTGCCTTGATCGTCATCAGCATAGATGAGTCAGTGCTCAACATCCTATAGTATGCATCCTTAAGTTCCAACTTATTGAGCTGCACATCAAGAGAGATCAGTGGCCTTAGTTTTATATCGACGATTGCCTCCTTCGCCATGACCATTGTGTCGCCGGAAGCCTCCACGACGCTCAAACCCTTAAGCGACAAGTCGACCGGGAATTTAAGGCGCAGTTTGTCAATTCCAATCTTCATTCCCGTCTTATCAGAAACAATTTTCACAGCAGTCTTAACTGCAAAATCTTGAATGGGCGGTATATAGAGAAGAATCGGGACAAGCAATATTACCACCAGCAGGCATACAAGCACTTTTAGCGTTCTCCGAATCCAAGTATTGCCGATAAGATGCTTCTTGGGCATCTTACCGGTATTCTCAGCCATCTCATCAGGCCGGGATAGGTTGGGCTTTTCTTGTGACTGCATAAGGCGTGTCGGATATAGTCTATATTCTTTGTAACAATCCCTATATGCTATAGTTTAATCAAAAATCATTTTTCTAAAAAATAATATGAAACATAAAATAACAGAAATAGTATATGTCTGCTCCGTCAAAGCGGGACCTCGACCATGGACATCGGTCGATTTATGTCAATTTCATGAGGCAATGTGGGGCAAGAGCTGAACTATAAAAATTAAGACCCAGTCTCATAAAGATTTTAAGAGCCCCGGGGCGGTTTTGGGCGAGTGATTTTCGAGGGCTGAGGTAACTTTTTTGAAGATATTGACATAAATTGAACTCAAATAATAATTTATAATAATAATTTATAATAATAATGCCAAACTCATAAGGGAAAGAGATTCTCCGGAGGAAATTACCCAAAGCCTCGCTGGCTTGGGCGCTTTTCGACCTTTGGCTCAGTCACATAGCCCGCTATGCTCCCGAGCCTGCATGCCGAAAATCATCCCAACCCAGCTTTCCCGGGGCCTCTCAAATCTTATGAGACGGGGTCTAAATATGCTCTACAACATAAGAATAAATTTGGCTATAAAGATTTGAAATATTAATTTTACCGCCGAAAGGAAAAAGTGTAGTTTTTACACTCAATAATCGACTTTCGCTTATGAAAATTGATTATCAAAAGGCATCAGGATTTGAAAATTTCATAAAAATTATAAAATTAAAGCTTATATCATGATCAAAGCAACAAAAAAATTTATGGTGTTTGCCGGTGCTTTCGCAGCCCTGGCATCATGCAACACCAGCAAAGCTCCTGAAACAACACTTTCAGGGCTTGATCCTCAGAACTTCATAGCAGAATATGAAGGGAAACCGACCGCTCTCTATACACTGAAGAATGCCAATGGCATGGAGGTTTGTGTCACGAACTTCGGAGGCCGTATTGTCTCAATCATGGTGCCGGACCGCAATGGAGACTTTAAGGATGTTGTGCTTGGTTTCGATAGCGTGCAAGCATATTTTCCACAGAACAACCAATCTGACTTCGGAGCATCTATCGGTCGCTATGCAAATAGAATAAATCAAGGAAAGATTGTAATTGACGGCGACACCATCCAGCTTCCAAAGAACAATTTCGGTCATTGCCTGCATGGAGGATTCTCAGGATGGCAATACAAGGTTTATTCAGCAGAACAGACCAACGATTCAACTCTCGTGCTAACTATGGACAGTCCTGACGGTGATAACAATTTCCCAGGCAACGTCAAGGCTACAGTGACCTATACCCTTCTAAGCGACAACGCCATCGACATCGACTACAAGGCTACTACCGACAAAAGAACGGTCATCAACATGACCAATCACTCCTATTTCAACCTTAACGGAGATCCTAATGAGCCTATCACCAATAATGTTCTTACGGTGAATGCAGCAAGATATACTCCGGTTGACGCCACTTACATGACCACAGGGGAAATTCTTGACGTTAAAGATACGCCTATGGATTTCACAAACGCCAAAGTTGTCGGTGAAGATATAGATAAGGTAGATTTCGAGCAGATCAAGTTTGGCAATGGCTACGACCATAACTGGGTGCTTGATGCACAAGGAGACGAAAGCCAGATTGCGGCCACACTCCTGTCTCCGACAACCGGTATCCAACTCGACGTCTACACCAATGAACCCGGCATCCAGGTTTATTCAGGAAATTTCCTTGATGGAAAAGTGACAGGCAAGCATGGAATCGTCTACAAACAGCGCAGCGGTATCTGCCTTGAAACACAAAAATATCCTGACACTCCGAACAAACCGGAATGGCCATCAGCTTATCTTAATCCCGGAGAGACCTACAATAGTCACTGCGTGTTCAAGTTCTCTACGGTCAAAGATTAACTATATTCTAAATAAATAGGTCCGATAAGCCCTTTTGGACCTAAAAGTTCTATAAACATTACTGAAAACTTAACAACATTAATAACAAAACAGAACAATTATGGCTTTATTAGACTGGATTGTAGTCGGCATATTCGCATTGGCTCTGATCGGCATCATCCTGTGGGTGATGAAACAGAAGCAAAACAATGCAGACGACTACTTCCTCGGGGGCAAAGACGCCACCTGGATTGCAATCGGCGCATCAATCTTTGCGTCAAACATCGGATCTGAACACCTAATCGGTCTTGCGGGCTCGGGTGCATCGAGCGGTATGGCAATGGCGCACTGGGAGATCCAGGGATGGATGATCCTCTTGCTTGGCTGGGTATTTGTTCCCTTCTATTCCCGCTCCATGGTGATAACCATGCCGGAATTCCTTGAGAAGCGCTATAACCCAGCATCGAGAACAATACTTTCGGTGATTTCACTTATCAGCTATGTACTTACGAAGGTAGCTGTGACAGTATACGCCGGAGGCCTCGTATTCCAACAGGTGTTTGGCATCGAAACTCTCTGGGGTATCGATTTCTTCTGGATAGCAGCCATCGGCCTTGTGGTCATCACTGCTCTCTATACAATCTTCGGAGGCATGAAATCAGTGCTCTACACCTCAGTGCTCCAAACCCCAATCCTACTTTTAGGCTCTCTTATCATTCTCGTGCTTGGCCTTAGGGAACTCGGAGGCTGGGAAAAGATGATGGAGATATGCTCAGCAGTGGAGGTGAACGACTATGGCGACTCAATGGTTAACCTGATCCGTGATAACCGCGATGCTCAGTATCCCTGGCTTGGAGCTTTGATCGGCTCTGCAGTAATTGGATTCTGGTACTGGTGTACCGACCAGTTTATAGTGCAGCGCGTACTTTCAGGTCGCGATGAAAAGCAGGCACGACGCGGAACAATCTTTGGAGCATATCTAAAGCTACTCCCGGTGTTCCTATTCCTTATCCCCGGCATGATAGCCTTTGCACTTCACCAGCAAAGCGGATCCTTCCTTCCAATGACAGCTGCGGGACTGCCCAACTCTGACGCAGCATTCCCGACATTGGTTGCCAAGTTGCTGCCGGCAGGTGTGAAAGGATTGATAGTCTGCGGTATCTTGGCAGCACTGATGTCATCGCTTGCCTCACTCTTCAACTCCTCCGCAGCACTTTTCACAATAGACTTCTACCAGCGTTTCAAACCTAACACCGATGCTAAGAAACTTGTAAGGATTGGACAGGCAGCTACTGTTGTCATCGTGATACTCGGCATTCTTTGGATTCCAGTGATGCGGTCAGTCGGTGATGTGCTCTATCTCTACTTGCAGGATGTTCAATCGGTGCTTGCTCCGGGAATCGCGGCTGCATTCCTTTTAGGCGTGACCTGGAAACGTGCCACCGCAAAGGGAGGCATGTGGGGTCTGATAGCCGGATTGGCAATAGGCATCACCCGTCTTGGCGCAAAGGTTATCTACAGCAATATGCCTGCAATTCCGGAATCTGACCATTCATGGTTCCAGTGGCTATTCTTTGACACCAACTGGCTATTCTTCTGCGGCTGGATGCTTGTTTTCTGCCTTGCAGTGATTTTCGTAGTCAGCATGTTTACAAAGGCTCCGGATGAAGATAAGATCAAGGGACTTGTATTCGGCACCTCCACTCCGGAACAGAGAGCTGTGACACGCGCCAGCTGGAACAAGTGGGATGTGATCCACACATGCATCATCCTTGGAATTACAGCTGCATTCTACTGGTATTTTTGGTAATAAAATCAATATGCATAATTCATGATGCATAATTGACCAAGTAGCTGACTAAAATTAAACGATATATGTACAAAATAGATTTCGTCTGCTACTTATGAATGGCCATGCATCGTGGATTATGCATTAACAGTTAAATGAATTACTATAGAGAGCATGCGCGTCATTTTGTAAGTGTAGACTGCGTGATTTTCGGACTACATGAAGGGAAACTAAATATCCTTCTTATAAAAAGACGCATGATGCCAGGAAAAGACAAATGGTCGCTGATGGGGGGATTCGTCGAAGAGCATGAATCTCTTGATGAAGCGGCAAAACGAGTGCTCTATCAGCTGACTGGTCTTGAAAATGTATACATGGACCAGGTTGGCACCTTCGGAGATCCGGATCGAGATCCGGGAGCAAGAGTAATTTCAGTTGCTTATTGCGCACTTCTAAATTTCGATGATCAGGATCACCAACGGGTCAACGACAACGATGCCCACTGGATACCATTTGACGAGATGCCGGAGCTCTTTTTCGATCATCCTCAGATAGTGGCGAAAGCATTGGAATATCTCAGGCAGCAAGTGCACAGGAAACCGTTGGTATTCCAATTTCTACCGGAACTGTTCACGCTAAGCCAACTGCAAGCTGTCTATGAAGCTATTCTTGGAGAGAAACTTGACAAGAGGAATTTCCGGAAGAGAATAATGGAAAGCAATTCGCTGGAAAAGACAGAATTTATCGATAAGAGCAACTCTAAAAGAGGGGCAACGCTGTATCGGCTCAGGAGCAACGATTAACGATTAACGATTGATTTATTATGCTGGAAAAACTTAAAGAAGAAGTATATAAGGCAAATATGGACCTTGTGAAGCACGGGCTCGTGATCTTCACTTGGGGAAATGTGTCAGGTATCGACCGCGAAAAGGGACTTGTAGTCATCAAGCCAAGCGGGGTTGACTATGATGTAATGAAACCTGAAGATATGGTAGTTGTGGATCTTCAGGGTAATGTGGTAGAAGGGCAACTTAAGCCATCAAGCGACACACCAACCCACCTTGCCATCTATCGTGCATGGCCTGAAGTGGGAGGAGTTGTTCATACCCACTCTACATTTGCTACCGGATGGAGCCAAGCAGGACTTGACATTCCCAATATCGGCACAACTCATGCAGATTATTTCCACGAGGCAATACCCTGCACAGATGATATGACTGAAGAGGAGGTGAAAGGTGCATACGAACTTGAGACGGGCAATGTTATCATAAAACGTTTCGAAGGAATGAATCCTATGCATACACCAGGAGTGCTTGTCAAGAACCATGGTCCATTTGCATGGGGCAAGGATCCTCACGATGCAGTGCACAATGCAGTGGTGATGGAACAAGTGGCAAAGATGGCGAGCATCGCTTTTGCTGCAAATCCCAATCTGACAATGAACCCATTGCTCGTGGAGAAACATTTCAACCGGAAACACGGGCCGAATGCATATTACGGGCAGAACTAATAAACAAAGCGTAATTGAGAATTTACAAAACACAATAATACAGAATAATTATGTACGAAAATTTGGAAATATGGTGGGTCACAGGTGCCCAGCTTCTCTATGGAGGTGATGCAGTTGTAGCTGTAGATGCACATTCAAAGGAAATGGTAGACGGTCTAAATAATTCAGGACGTCTTCCGATCAAGGTGGTATATAAAGGCACAGCCAACTCTTCCAAGGAGGTTGAAGATGTGATGAAGGCTGCCAACAACGATGCAAAATGCGTTGGAATCATCACATGGATGCACACTTTCTCACCAGCCAAGATGTGGATTCATGGCCTGCAGGCACTTCGCAAACCGCTGCTCCACTTCCACACTCAATACAATGCCGAAATTCCTTGGGACACAATGGACATGGATTTCATGAACCTAAACCAGAGCGCACACGGCGACCGCGAGTTTGGCCATATCTGTGCACGCATGAATGTACGTAGGAAGGTTGTGGTAGGCTATTGGAAAGATGCGAGCACTCAAGATCATATCGCAGTCTGGCAGCGTGTTGCTGCTGCCTGGGCAGATGCTCAGGATATGCTCGTGCTCCGCTTCGGTGATCAGATGAACAATGTGGCAGTGACCGACGGTGACAAAGTTGACGCAGAGATGCAGCTTGGTTATCATGTGGATTACTGCCCGGTAAGCGAACTTATGGAGCACTATAAGAAGGTAGCAGACGAGGATGTAAAGGCACTTGTAGCAGTCTACTTCAAGGAGTATGCCCACGATGCAGCGCTTGAAAACGAAACTTCAGAAGGCTACAAGTCAGTTTATGAAGCAGCAAAGGCAGAACTCGCCCTGCGTAGCATTCTTAAAGAAAAGGGAGCTAAGGCATTCACCACAAACTTCGATGATCTCGGAACCCAGGATATTAACGATCCGAAGTTCGTAGGCTTCGACCAAATACCGGGTCTCGCGTCGCAGCGACTGATGGCAGAAGGCATCGGTTTCGGTGCAGAAGGTGACTGGAAATCTGCAGCCCTATACCGCACTCTATGGTATATGAGCCAAGGGATGGGCAAAGGATGCTCTTTCCTTGAGGATTATACTCTTAATTTCGACGGTGCCAACAGCTCAATTCTTCAGGCACACATGCTTGAGGTTTGTCCGCTTATCGCTGAAGAAAAGCCTCGCCTTGAGGTGCACTTCCTCGGTATCGGTATCCGTAAGGCACAGACAGCCCGCCTTGTCTTCACATCAAAGCCAGGCGACGGCATCACAGCTACAGTTATTGACCTTGGCAAACGTTTCCGCCTGATAGTTAATGACGTAGAGTGCATCAAATCAAAACCGCTGCCTAAACTTCCGGTTGCATCTGCTCTTTGGATACCAAAGCCGAACTTCGAGATAGGTGCCGGCGCATGGATCATGGCAGGAGGCACACATCACAGCTGCTTCTCTTATGACATCACACCGGAGTATTGGGAAGACTATGCAGAGATGGCAGGCATTGAAATGGTTCGCATAGATAAGGACACCACCATGCAGGGCTTCAAGCGTGAGCTGAGATATAACGACGTTTATTATCTGCTGAATAAGTAATTGATAATTCAAATTTTGAATTTTAAATTAATAATTTATCACTAATAATTTATCATTGAAGTATCGTGCCTGAAAAAATCAAACAAACAATAGAGTCGGGTAAGGCCATTCTCGGTATAGAGTTTGGCTCTACCCGAATCAAAGCTGTTCTCATTGACGAGAACAACAATCCGATAGCACAAGGAAGTCATGAATGGGAGAACCAACTCGTCAACGGACTATGGACATACAGTCTGGAGGCAATATGGTTTGGACTTCAAGATTGCTACCGCGATCTTCGTGAAGATGTGAGAAATAAATATGGCGTTGAAATCAAGAAGTTAGCTTCAATAGGAATAAGCGCCATGATGCACGGCTACATGCCATTCGACAAAAACGGCAACATGCTTGCACCATTCCGCACATGGCGCAACACCAACACCGGGGAGGCCGCAGCAATCCTTTCAAAGGAATTCGACTATAACATACCTCTTCGCTGGAGTATCTCCCACCTATATCAAGCTATACTCAATGGAGAAGAGCATGTGAAGGATCTTGCCTTCCTGACCACCCTTGCAGGATATATCCATTGGCAGCTTACAGGAGAGAAGGTGATCGGTATCGGCGACGGCAGCGGCATGCTACCGGTTGACCCAGAAACGAAAAACTACAGCGTCAAGATGGTCGAGAAATTCGACAGCATGATCGCAGACAAGAATTTCGATTGGAAACTTGAGGACGTGCTTCCGAAGATTCTCGTAGCCGGAGAAAATGCCGGTTTCCTAACAGAAGAGGGAGCCAAGCATCTTGATATCTCCGGAAATCTTGAAGGAGGAGCGCCGCTTTGTCCGCCCGAAGGAGATGCCGGCACCGGTATGGTGGCTACCAATGCAGTAAAGCAACGCACCGGAAATGTGTCTGCCGGAACATCTTCATTCTCGATGATCGTGCTTGAGAAAGAATTGAGCCGCCCCTATGAGATGATCGACATGGTGACCACTCCAGACGGCAGCCTTGTTGCAATGGTGCATTGCAACAACTGTACATCCGACCTGAACGCCTGGGTAGGCATCTTCCGTGAATATACGGAGCTCCTTGGAGTACCGGTAGATATGAACGAGATATTCGGCAAACTCTACAACAACGCGCTCAACGGTGATCCGGATTGTGGAGGACTTGTCAGCTACAATTATTTCTCCGGCGAACCTATAACAGGACTTGCAGAAGGAAGGCCACTCTTCGTTCGTTCGGTATCCAACCGCTTCAACCTTGCAAATTTCATGCGTGCCAACCTCAATGCGGCTGTTGCTTGCCTTAAAATTGGCAATGACATACTTTTCGACGAAGAAAAGATCAAGGTTGACCGTATTACGGGTCATGGCGGACTTTTCAAGACTCCGGGCGTTGGTCAGCGAATTCTTGCAGCTGCCCTCAACTCCCCTATCTCGGTAATGGAGACCGCAGGAGAAGGAGGCGCATGGGGTATGGCGTTGCTCGCCGGC
Source organism: uncultured Sangeribacter sp. (assembly GCA_964421525.1). Classification (GTDB taxonomy): domain Bacteria; phylum Bacteroidota; class Bacteroidia; order Bacteroidales; family Muribaculaceae; genus Lepagella. The sequence continues at coordinate 19,222 of CAYQXG010000040.1, forward strand.
TATCTGGTGAACAATGTCAACGACAGGAATCTCGCCGATTATCTTGAAATGGAAGTATTTGAAGGGAACACCGGTACAAGTATCACTCCAACTGAAGAAGACGTGGAAGGATTCAATGTATACATCAAGAATTACATAAATGCCCTTCCGGTTGAGAAAACGGCTGTTGACGTGGTTAAGTAAGTTCAGGCGACATAGGACTGAAATATCTTGAAATCAAAAAAATAGGGATGTGAAATTTCATGTCCCTACTTTTTATTTAAATATATGCAAAAACGCTGCGGCTGGAATTTTCGCAAACTCCAGCCGCAGTGTGATTTTTTAGATATTGCAACCACTTTCCCAAGCAACCGCAACACTTACTCAACCACTAACTTACAAATTATATCACTATTACTTAAAAAGCTTTAGACTTGCTTGTCAAGAGAAATAAAATGCTATGCCAATTATTTCAAACCAAACTCTTTCTCTCTTGACAATGCAAATTTAGTATTAATTTTTCGATTACACAAGTATTCTCATAAAAAATTACCCCCCCCCCGTGCACATTTTGACTATTAATGCGAAAATTAGACCAAAAATAATCAAATTCTCATTGTGAGTAGTAGTTAATCCCCTTCGCTCCGGAGCCAACCTGCCTAAAGATAATCTCGTATTCACCATATCAATAATTTTGTGGGCCACTTAGAAAAAATAAGTATATTATTAATAAAGATTATAAATTTTTCATTATATTTGCACTAAAGTTATGATTTCATGGAAAAGATAGAAAAGATAAGACTTGATTCCCTGCGCAAGGCGATGACAGATCACAATATCGACTGCTGCATAATCAACAGTACAGACCCTCACCAGAGTGAAATTCCACCTGCCCATTGGCGAGGAAGGGAATGGCTCACAGGTTTTAAATCGGAAAACGGCACCAACGGCACTGCAGTGGTGACTAAAGATAAAGCTTTTGTTTGGACTGACAATCGTTTCTTTATTCAAGCCCGACAGCAGCTTGCGGGCACCGGGTTTGAGATGATGCCACTGGATGGGCCAGAAGCTGTGGATCTAATAGGCTGGGTTACGGAAAATACCGATGCCGGCCAAACAGTAGGAATTGACGGAATGACATTCAGTGTTGCTGAAACGCAACGCATGGAACAAGAATTCACGGAAAACGACATAAAATTCCGCACAGACTTCCCGCAGTTCGACTATATATGGAATGATCGTCCTTCACGCCCACTTAACATGCTCTTCGTTCATGACGAATCAATCGTGGGAGAAAATGTGGACTCCAAGATAGAACGAGTTCTTGAACAGGTCCGCAAGATGACAGCGAACGGAATACTCGTATCTGCCTTGGATGACATTGCTTGGATTACGAATCTGCGCTCTGCCAATGACATATCGTATAGCCCAATGTTTGTCAGCTACCTTTATCTTGATACAGACGGAGAGCGGGTACTTTTCATTGACAAAGAGAAAATCAACACTGATGTGCAGAAATTTCTCGACTCCTATAATATACAGGTTTGCCCTTATGATTCTGTGACCGAATTCGTGAGCAAGCTTCCTAAAGAAATGCGCCTGCTCATTGACCCGAATTTAACGGCAAGAAGTGTGTATGACCATATTGACTGTACAGTGGTCTTTGGAGGTGAAGGAGTGACTAAACTAAAGAGCGTTAAAAATGAAACCATGCTTTCCAATTGGCGCATAGCTATGGAAAAAGATGGAGTAGCACTCGTGAGATTCTTCAAATGGCTTGGTGAGGAATTCCCTAAGGGGAACCTTACTGAAATGAGTATAGCACGTAAGTTGCGCGAGATACGTCTTGCCGACCCTGACTGCGTGGACGAGAGCTTTGCAGCAATAGTAGGATGGAAAGGACATGGTGCCATTGTTCATTACGAACCGACCGATGAGACAGACGTTCCGGTAGCCGACCAAGGTATCCTACTTATAGACAGTGGCGGTCAATATAAACAGGGCACCACAGACATAACGCGCACGATAGTGCTCGGAGAAGAGCCGACTGATGAAGAAAAGCATGACTACACGTTGGTATTGAAAGGACATATTGCGCTATCGCGTGCTATCTTCCCCAAAGGCACTCGAGGTGCTCAACTTGACATACTCGCCCGTCAATATCTATGGAACGAAGGAAAGGCTTACTATCATGGCACAGGGCATGGAGTAGGATTTTTCATCAACTGCCATGAGGGACCTGTACAAATACGTATGAACGAGATCCCCGTTCCACTTGAGCCTGGAATGGTCATGAGTAATGAACCCGGACTTTATATAGAAGACAAGTATGGCATACGCATAGAGAATATGCTTGCTGTGGAGCTCTGGAAAAGCAATGAGTTCGGAGATTTTTATCGTTTCCGTAACCTCACTCTTTATCCATACGACAAGAAACTGATTGACAATGATATGTTAACCACCGATGAGAAGTTATGGATTGAAGATTATCACAAAGAGGTTTACGACAGACTCTCGCCGTTGCTGACGCAAGAAGAGTCGGAATGGCTTTATGGAGTGATTAATGACAAACTATAATTTATGAATTAAGTGACGACAGTCAAACAGAATTAACCTTTGATTTTTTTATATTAGTATATTTCTTCATTAAGATATAAGTAGTTTAACAATGGCAATTATTCAAGAAGTCAGGGGGTTCACCCCAAAAATAGGAAAAGACTGTTTTCTCGCGGCCAATGCCGTAGTGGTAGGTGATGTTATCGTTGGCGATGAGTGCAGCATCTGGTTTGGTGCAGTTCTTCGTGGCGATGTCAATTCTATCCGTGTCGGGAATGGCGTGAATATACAAGATGGCAGTGTGCTTCATACCCTATATGAGAAATCCGTAATTGAAATAGGCGACCATGTATCGGTAGGACACAATGTAGTGCTCCACGGGTGTAAGGTAGAAGATTATGCCCTGATAGGAATGGGAGCTGTGGTCATGGACAATGCTATAGTCGGCGAAGGTGCAATCGTAGCAGCCGGATCAGTAGTGCTGAGCAACACCAAGATTGGCGCACACGAACTATGGGCAGGCTGCCCTGCCAAATTTGTAAAGATGGTAGAGCCGGAGAAAGCAAAGGAGATGAATTTCAAGATAGCTAAGAACTATCACATGTATTCCAAGTGGTATGGACCACAAGAATGAACTTACCGTTGCAACCGACACCAAGGATATAAAAGGACGGGATACTGACTTACGGATTTTAAAACTGCTCTCCCAGTCTTTTCCTGATGTCCAAGCCGCAAGCACAGAGATCATAAACCTGGAGGCTATCTTGAACTTACCAAAGGGGACTGAACATTTTGTGGCTGACCTTCATGGAGAAAATGAAGCATTCTCGCATATCTTGCGAAATGCATCAGGAAACATCCGTCGTAAGGTGACCGAACTATTCGGCACATCGCTACGAGAGCAAGATATCCGTAATCTCTGCACTCTCATTTATTATCCTGAAAGTAAACTTGAATATACGAAGGCAGAGGAAGACAACATGGATGATTTCTACAGTGTCACGCTTCATCAGCTGATACTCGTCTTGCAGTCTGTCTCTTCCAAATACACCCGTTCGCGAGTCAGGAAGGCTCTACCTAAAGAATATGCATATATCATCGAGGAACTATTACATGAGTCTCCTACCGATTATGACAAGGATGCTTACTTCCGTAGAATTATAGAGACAATCATCTCTACCGGACAGGCTGACAACTTCATTATAGCTCTTTGCAACGTAATCCAACGTCTTAGTATCGACCAACTTCACATCTTGGGTGATATTTTCGACCGAGGTCCGGGTGCTCACCTTATAATGGACACCCTTTGCGACTATGACCGTTTTGATATCCAATGGGGTAATCACGATGCCCTTTGGATGGGAGCAGCGGCCGGAAACGATTGCTGCATAGCCAACGTTTTGCGGCTGTCGCTCCGCTACGGCAACATGGCGACGCTTGAAGACGGCTACGGCATCAATCTTGTACCGCTCGCCACCTTCGCACTCGAGACTTATGGTGACGATCCTTGCGAGGGATTCGGTCCACACATAATGGACGGGGATCACGCCCCTGACAACAAGTCGCTCAAGCTGTGGGCAAAGATGCATAAGGCAATCAGCATCATTCAGTTCAAGCTTGAAGGACAAATGATTGACCGACGTCCTGAATGGAAGATGGGAGACCGGAAACTACTTCATCTGCTTCATACGGAAAAAGGAATAATTGAAATTGACGGAAAGGAGTATGAACTTAAGGACAGTAACTTCCCTACCGTGATGCCAGAGAATCCTTATGCACTGACAGAAGAGGAGGCCTCTTTAGTAGAGAAACTGCATCATTCCTTCATGGTGAGCGACAAGCTCAACCGCCATATTCAATGTCTTCTCTCTCACGGCTGCATGTATGCAATCTATAATTCCAATCTTCTGTTTCATGCTTCCATGCCACTGAACGAAGATGGAAGTCTGAAAGAAGTGGAATTATATGGCGATAAATATAAGGGGCGTGAACTCATGCATAAAACCGGTATGATGATGCGCGCTGCCTTCAACGATGATATTGATGAAGACAAGAAACGATTTGCGATAGATTACTTCTGGTATCTATGGTGTGGAAAAGATTCACCACTCTTTGACAAGTCTAAGATGGCGACATTCGAGCGCTACTTCATCAAAGATGCAGCAACTCACGCTGAAGAGAAAGGAAATTACTTTAAGCTCCGCAATGATGAATCGGTGATTGACGGAATACTGGATGCATTCGGAGTTGAGGGGGAACACCGACATATCATTAACGGGCATGTACCTGTGAGGGCAGCCAAAGGAGAAAGTCCGATGCGTGCTAATGGAAAGCTACTCGTGATTGACGGTGGTTTTTCAAAGGCATATCACGCCACAACAGGAATTGCGGGTTATACCCTTGTGTACCACAGCAGAGGACTGGAGCTCGTGCAGCATGAACCGTTTGAATCTGCAGAACTGGCTGTCCGCGAGGGTACAGATATCCTTGGCAGCAAGCAGATTGTTGAGCTGAGTGCGAAACGTCTTCGTGTGCGAGACACCGATAAAGGAATTGAACTTCAATCACAAATCCAGGAACTTCGCGACCTTCTTCATGCTTTCCGCCATGGTGAAGTCAAAGAGAGGCATGCAAAGTTTCAATAAATCAATGTTTGACGTAGAAACAACGCGCAACAAATGTTTATCAATCTATAATTGAGAGAAAACGAGAATATGAACATCAAGAATACTATCGCAAGAATAGTGTTGTCTGCTGCTATATTGTCTACTTCTGTAGCGCTTGCAACTCCTCCCTCAGCTGATGTGGAGACTGATCTCCATAAATTATCCGGTAATCTCAGGGCTTATCCCTACACTGAAATTGAGCCACCGGCACAAACACCGCCTCCGGCAGGTTACGAGCCGTTTCACCTTGAGCACTATGGACGTCACGGGTCTCGTTGGCTTATCGGAGAAAACGACTACATAACACCGGTAAAGAATCTTGAGAAGGCTGAGCGTGCAGGCAAGTTGACACCACTTGGAAAAGAAACTCTCGATCTACTACGAAAAATTGAATATCAATCAAGGGGACGATTAGGTGAATTATCCGACAAGGGAGGCATGCAGCATAGGGCAATTGGAAGACGCATGGCACGCAATTATCCACAACTCTTCTCTGACTCATCTCAGGTTGATGCCAAGTCTACTGTAGTGATCCGTTGCATATTGTCGATGCTCAATGGGCTGCAAGGTATCAAGGATGTGGCGCCAAATGTAATCATGAAGAGCGATGCTTCTTATGCCGATATGTATTTCATGAACTATGACGACAAACCTGCCTGGGAAATAAAAGACAAAGCGAATGCCACAGTCTTGAGGGAATATTGGGCAAAGCATCCGGTACCGGATGGTTATCTTTCGCGACTTGTAAATGACAAACAATTCGCAATAGACAGTGTTGCGCCGGGACTAATGCCACAATTATACTGGATTCTTGCCAATACCCAAGGACATACAGGACAGCCTTGGATACTCGACAAAGTTTTCACCGCAGATGAAGTAAGAGAAGCATGGCGTGGCGACAACGGTATGTGGACACTCCATTGTATCAACAGTCCACTCACAGAAAACCGCATGCCCTACACCCAGCGCATGCTCCTCAGGAACATTATTGAAAGTACTGACACAGCCATACTATCAAGACGCCCCAGTGTGAATCTTCGTTATGGCCATGACGGAATCCTCATCAATTTCATAACGCTTTTGGAAATCAATGATCTTGGCAAGGAATTCGCATCAATCGAGGAAGCGGAATCCGCGGGTATAAGAAGCTACGACCTAATTCCGATGGCCGGCAACATACAGCTTGTCTTCTATCGCAACAAGGATAATGATGTTCTCGTCAAGGCCATGCTAAATGAAGAGGAGGTGCGTTTACCCGGCAATCCTATAAAAGGGCCTTACTACAGATGGAATGATCTGCGAGATTATTATTTGAAAAAGGCATATAAATATGACTGACAATACCAACATGCAGCCAACTTCTGTCAAGAAACGACATATTTTTCTCGATGCTCTGCGAGGGTTTGCCTTGCTTGGAGTGTGCCTTGCCAACTATCCGGAATTCTCTTTATACACCTTTCAGACTGAGACCACCATTCAAAGCATGCCTTCTGCAGAAATTGATGGGGTTGTTAAGTTTCTTCAGTATTTATTTATTGACGGCAAGTTCTACACTCTTTTCTCCTTGCTATTCGGTATAGGCTTCTCAATAATAATTTCTCATGCAGCTCAACGAGGAGCCAACGGATTTAAGATATTCTACCGCAGAATGATAATATTGGCATTGATAGGCTGCACTCATCTCATGCTTATCTGGAGCGGAGATATTCTCTTGCTCTATGCGGTGTTAGGTATGTTACTGCCACTATTCAGAAATATGCCGGACAATAAGATCTTGATTATAGCCGCAATTCTTTTGACAGTTCCGATCATAATTGATGCTATATGTGAGACCACAGGAGTGTTCCTGGCAAGTTACCCCTACGATCAATGGTGGGCCTATGCAGGGAAATATGGCATAACGGAAGAAAACTTCGGTACATGGCTTCGAGATGCTGAAAATTACGGCGATATTTCCAAGTTCCTTGTGCAGGGTGCATGGGAAAGAATGTATGAGTTTGTCGACGGCAACCGATATTTCAAGGTGATGGGACTATTCCTGATCGGATTCGTAATTGGCAGAAACAAAATATACTCAGATCTTGATTCACACAAGCATCTGCTCAAGCAAGTGGCATTATGGGGAGGTTTCATAGGATTTCCTTTTTCCCTTTTATATGCATATAGCGGGGTCATGTCTCATCCATTCGGCAATGCAGTGCACACCGTGCTATACACAATAAGCGTCTACCCTCTTGGTTTTGCTTATGCCGCCATTCTCGGATTGATTTGCATACGACATAGGAACCTGCGGATATGGAAGGTTTTTGCAGCACCGGGCCGTATGGCATTGACCAACTACATCAGCCAATCACTTATAGGAATTTTCCTCTTTTATGGTATTGGCCTTGGATTGGGAGCTTCCTGCGGATTGGGAGAGACGGAAATGATTGCTATATGCGTTTTCGCATTTCAGATAATATTCAGCCGCCTATGGTTATCATTCTTCCGCTACGGTCCACTTGAATGGATCTGGAGAATGCTGACTTATGGCAAATGGCTGAACCCTATGGCATCAGAACAATCTTGACAACCGAAAACGAGCGCATGAATCAGCAGTAGTATCTATTTCAAGATTCCTGAACCGGGTCCAACCTGCTGATAAGCTTCATCACCTCTATTCACCTTCTTGCCGAATCCAAATGTATAGGTGGCCGACAAACTGATATAAGCATGACGGTTTGCATTTATATCTGTACGTTTAAGACCCCGTCTCATAAAGATTTTAAGAGCCCCGGGGCGGTTTGGGGCGAGTGATTTTCGCGAGTTGAGGAAGGAATGATGCGGGCAT
>CAYQXG010000041.1:0-26990 GCA_964421525.1 uncultured Sangeribacter sp.
ATCCCAACCCAGCTTCCCCGGGGCCTCTCAAATCTTATGAGACGGGGTCTTAGTTCCTATGTGTGTAGAAATTTATATCCCGCACTAAATGCGGGATATAAATTTTATATTTTAAATAGAGAGTAATAAACGCTGGCTGCTCAGAGTCGATGAATGACACTTCCGCTTGCTTGGTGAGTGGCGAGGATCAGCATCTCGGCAATCTGCACGTGTGAAGGTGCCTGCACTGCATAAATGGCAGCGTCAGCTATATCATCACCGGTGAGAGGCTTAATCCCCTTATATACATTGGCAGCACGGTCAACATCGCCATGGAAGCGTACCTCACTGAAACGAGTTTCCACCAGGCCCGGCTTGAGCAATGTCACTCTCACGGGAGTTTCTGCCAAGTCAATGCGAAGTCCATCAGTGATTGACTTTACGGCCGCTTTTGTTCCACAATACACATTGCCGTTAGCATAGGCTGCATCTCCGGCAACAGATCCTATATTGACAACGTGTCCTTTTCCCCTTTCTACCATACCGGGGACTATTATCCTTGTCATATAAAGGAGTCCTTTGATGTTGGTGTCGATCATTGTGTCCCAGTCGTGAAAGTCGCCTTCATATTCCTTTTCAAGTCCAAGTGCAAGACCTGCATTGTTTACGAGCACGTCTATATCTTTCCATTCCTCGGGAAGAGAAGCCACAGCTGCTTCCGCTGCCTCACGGTCGCGGACATCAAAAATAAGGGTAATGACATCATTGGCGAGTTCATCTTTCAATGCATTCAGCCTCGAGGCGTTGCGTCCTGTGACTATCACCCGGTAGCCTGCTGCATGAAAACGCCGTGCACAAGCCTCACCGATGCCGCTCCCGGCTCCTGTCACGATTACGATAGGTTTATTATCCATAAATATTCGGTTTTATTTCATTTCACAAAGTTAATAATTTTTATATAACTTTCCATATAATGCAGGCAACAAAGTGCTCAACCAATGGGCCGGTTCACGCGTTTTATAATTGAAATAACTTATCTTAAAAACATATATTATGAACTACACAGAAGAAATCAAATCGGCACCCTATGTATTGGTGGAGTTCTATGCCACCTGGTGCCCTCATTGCCAGAAAATGATGCCTATAGTGGCGGATATCAAGACCCTTCTTGCCGACAATCTGAAGGTGCTCCAGTATGATATTGACAAAAATGAAGATCTCGCTAATCAGGAAAACGTGCAGTCTCTCCCGACCTTCCTCCTTTATGAGAATGGAAAGGAAGTGATGCGCGAAACAGGTGAGATGCCTGCAGAAGTATTGCTTCAGAAAATACAGTCGGCAATACAGTGATAAATATTCATCTATAGCAAGCTCGATTTAGGTTTTCGCCAAGCCTCGAGCTTGCTATGTTTTCATAAGCATATTGCGTTATGGCTACCAGTTCACGATTAAATACCCATTTCAAATCGCCCGATGCGTCATTGCTGGGCGACTGGCTGACACTTCTCGGTGTAGGCCATACACACGACTATACACTTGGGAGGGAAAAGGCTATGCCTTTCAAGACATGGTTCGGCCTATCAAGGGTGCTTGAAGACTATGGAGTGGAATCGGAGGCTTATTTCCTCGCCGACAAGGAGGGTATCAAAGACCTTCCGTTGCCATTCATGGCACACACTGCCGGTGCAGAGGGTGGAAATATAATTGTCACTTCAATAGATGGCGACAATGTGGAGTATATCAGTCTCGGACAGCCGAAGCAGACCACATTGTCTCGTCTGATGGAGGCATGGGATGGCAATGTTTTCTTATCGAGAGTGAATGAAAATGCTTCTGAACCCGAATTGGGACTGCACCGTAGATTGGATTTCTTCAAGAAATCCAAGAAATGGGTGCTTTTGATCTGTATGGTGGCTTTGCTTGTCTATGCTTTTGTGAGCAACGGACTGTATAGGCAAGTCTCTGCCTATTTCATAGCGGCTATTGATATCGGAGGGCTGTATGTCACATATCTCCTCGTGCAGAAATCTCTCAAGATTCACAATCCGAAGGCAGACCGTTTCTGCGGAGTGCTGCAGGCGGGGGGATGCGATGATATTCTTTCCACATCCGCATCTAAATTCTTCGGGCTTTTTGGATGGAGCGAGGTGGGATTCGCTTATTTTTCCGTTAGCCTACTTGCACTGCTTATGTTTCCGGCATCGCTGCCATCACTTGCCTTGTGCAACATGTGTTGCTTGCCGTTTACTGCTTGGAGCATCTGGTATCAGAGGTTCAGAGCCAAAAGATGGTGCACATTGTGCGTCACGGTGCAGTGCTCATTATGGCTTCTCTTTTTCTCCTATCTGGCAGGAGGATGGGTCAAGAAGAGCTTGCCGATAAGTATGGATTTCTTTGTATTGGGCGTCGCTTATGTAGGGATGATGCTGCTGGTCAATGCATTGATGCCATTGATAGAAAAAAAGGATGATAATCAAAATAATGCAGACAGAATATGATAAGGAATGAAATTAAGATACCCGAAGGGGCAAGAAAATTGAGCCCTCTCGACATGAATAAACTTGCAATTCTGAAGGCGCACACCGTGATCACCTTCTCAGACACGAAAGCACCATCAAGATGAATAATTTATAAGGATGTATTGACTGTGCATCCTTTTTTTAGAACAATTGTGTTAACAATATTGTTAATCAAGATAGATAAACAGTATTGTTATGACAAAAGATAATACCGACAAGACAACGCAAGACACTGAGCAAAGAATACTTGATGCGGCAGCGAGGGAATTCTTAACCAAGGGATTTGCCGGAGCAAGGACTACTTCGATCGCAGAAGCAGCAGGCGTCACTCATGCCATGCTGCATTATTATTTCCGTACAAAATCAAAATTATTTGATCGAGTCCTGTCTGAAAAAACCAAACTGCTTAAAGAAGCAATCTTCAATTCGATGGACGATGCGGATATTTCTTTAGAAGACACAATTCGCCGAATCATCGAACGACATCTGGACTTTATTGCTGCCAATCCTGAATTGCCTCGTTTCCTAATTGAAGAGATATATAGTGATCAAGAACGAGCAAGAATCTTTCTCGAACAAATTGGAATATACGCTCCTTTGATTACGGGGGCCTTGCAAATAAAGATAGATCAAGCTGCTTCCGAGGGTAAATGCCGTAAGGTGGATGCGCGTATGCTGCTTCTCGACATAGCTTCACTCAATATTTTCTCCTTTATGGCCGCCCCTGTGGTGAGAGTTGCTTTAGGAAGTCTTACGGCCGATCCCAACAATTTTATTACTAATAGAAAGAAAGAAAATTTCGACACCATCATGAGAAAACTCAAGCCATGAGAAAAATTATCGGAGTATTGTTATCGGGCTTGTTTTCCACCTTTGCCACTCATGCGCAAATATCAATAGAGGAATGTGTGGCAAAGGCGGAAGCCAATTATCCCATTATTAACAAATATGGACTTATTGAGTCAACACGCGACATTGACCTTGCCGAGATCAACAATTCCTGGCTTCCGCGAATAGGAGTTTATGGACAAGTGACAGGACAGAACGTGGTTCCCGCATTTCCACAAACCTTGACCGGAGTTCTGGACCAGATGGGGCAAAGGCCGAAAGGATTAGGTAAGGTGCAATATAAGATTGGAGTAGACCTTTCGCAGAACCTTTGGGACGGAGGAGCATCCAAAGCGCGCCGCGAGATGGCACGCGTGCAAGAAGAGGCCGGGAAATCTGCCCTTGACGTCGAGCTGTATGCCGTTAGGCAAAGAGTTGAGTCTGTATTCTTCGCCATACTCCTTACGGAGGAGCAAATAGCACAAAGCGAAATCACATGCGGCCTTTTGCAGGAAAATCTTAAGCAATTGCAGTCTAAAGTGCGCAATGGAGTGGCAATGCAGAGCGACGCTGATATGGTGGAAGCCCAGATACTGAGCATGAAGCAGAGTATCGCACAGGCAAAAAGTTCGGTGCAGGGCTATCGCGATGTTCTCCAACTTTTTATTGGAGAAGAGCTTCCGGACGGGAAGTTATCAAGACCATCTGCTGAAATGCCGATAAACTATGAGAATCATCGGCCGGAACTTACAATGTTTGAAAAAAGACAATTGGTAAACAATGCTGCCGATCATCTTTCAGATACATCTCTAATGCCCAAGATAGGGATGTTTGCTCAGGCTTATTATGGTTATCCGGGGTTGGATTACTTCAAGAGCATGATGAACAGAAATCTCTCTTTCAATATTCTCGCAGGGGTCAAGGCATCGTGGAATATCGATTCATTCTATTCGAAGAAAAACAACAGGAAACGCACTATGCTCAATGCCCTTGATATCTCATCTGACAAGGAATTGTTTCTATTCAACATTGATCTGCAAACGGCATCACAGAAAGAAGCCATACGCGGGCTGCAGGAAGTGATGGCTGAAGATGACCGGATCATTGAGCTTAGGGGGAGAGTGAGACGTGCAGCGGAATCGCAACTTGCCAATGGAGTGATAGATGCTACTGCATTGCTGACAAAAATATCAGACGAGAACGTGGCTCAGTTGAACGCACGGCTTCATGAGATACAGCTGATAAAAGAAATTTATAATCTTAAATTCACTCTAAACCAATGAAAACATATACACTTTCAATCGTCATATTGACACTGGCACTGACATCATGCAAGAAGACACTTGAATATGATGCCACAGGAATATTCGAGGCAACAACGGTTACTGTGTCAGCTGAAACCTCCGGCAAAATCATGTCAATGCAAATAAGCGAAGGTGACAGCGTCAGAAAAGGGGATAATATTGCCGTGATTGATACCACCCTTCTCGTGCTACAGCAAAAGCAGATTATGAGCCAACGTCAATCTGCCGAAAGTTCTTCTCCCGACATAGCGGCGCAGGCGGCAGCGCTCAGATCGCAGATAGCCCATCAGCAGCAAGAATGTGAACGATTTGCCCGTCTGCTTTCCGATGGAGCAACAACTCAAAAGCAATATGATGATGCCATGTCACAGCTGAATGTGCTGCGCAACCAACTGACGGCGTTGCTCTCGACACTCGGGAAAAATCGAGCCTCAATCTCAGATAATGCGATAGCCATCCAATACCAGTCGGAACAGATAGAACAACAGATTGCAAAAAGTATAATAGATTCCCCAATATCAGGAACAGTATTGATAAAGTATGCCGAACCGGGCGAATTTGCCACTCCGGGACGTCCACTGTGCAAACTTGCAGACCTCAACGACATATATCTCCGTTCCTATTTCACTGCCTCCCAACTTGCAGACATAAAGATAGGGCAGAAGGTGACTGTAATCGCTGATTTTGGAGGTGATGAGCAATATGAATATCCCGGCACCATCACCTGGATAGCACAGGAGAGTGAGTTCACTCCCAAATCTATTCAGACACAAGACAGCAGGGCTAATCTTGTATATGCAGTGAAGATTGCTGTCAAGAATGACGGCAGACTGAAACTTGGCCAATACGGAGAAGTGAGATTATGAATATAGCCATAGATGTCGCAGGCATCACTAAACGATACGGTACCCTAACTGCTCTCGACAATGTGAGTTTCAAGGTGGAGAGAGGGATGATGTTCGGTCTGATCGGACCTGACGGTTCCGGTAAAAGCTCTCTCTATAAGATTCTTGCAACCCTTGTGTCTCCGGATTCAGGCACAGCGACTGTGTGTGGTCTTGACACGGTGAAAGACTATGCCAAACTCAGGACTGTAATCGGATATATGCCTGAGAAATTTTCGCTCTATCAGGATCTCACCGTATCTGAAAACCTACATTTCTTCGCATCTCTTTTCGGGGTATCCATCAAGGAGAACTATGATATCATAGCACCGGTGTTTGCACAGCTCGAACGTTTTCCACATCGTAAGGCCGGAGCTTTGTCGGGAGGTATGAAGCAGAAACTTGCCTTAAGCTGCGCACTCATACATCGTCCGGAGATTCTTCTACTTGATGAACCGACCACTGGTGTGGACGCAGTATCACGTAGCGAATTCTGGGACATGTTGGGAACATTGCGCGAGAAGGGGATCACGATACTTGTCTCTACATCCTACATGGACGAGGCAAGCCGTTGCGAACGTATCGCGCTAATCAACAAGGGTAAGGTTTTGGGCGTCGACACCCCGGAAGGCCTTTTGGCGGGACTGGATGAAAATCTATATAATGCTGTGTCAGGCCACATGTTTGAACTTCTTACACGCCTGAGGGAATTGCCGGAGGTGGAAGAATGCTATACGTTCGGTGCCACTCTCCATGTAGTAGGGAAGAAAAGTTTCAATCCCGATGCAGTTAAATTGAAACTTTCAGAGACGGGGCTCCGGGATGTTGAAATATACCCGGCAAAAGGGGATATAGAAGATTTGTTTATTCAACTCACACTTCGTGAAAGTTGAGGGTAAGTTGGTAATGGTTTTATCAATAAGTATAGAATGGATAATGACAAGGCAATATCTGTAAAGAACCTCACCAAGCGATTCGGCTCTTTCACTGCGGTAGACCACATAACGTTTGATGTAGCCAAAGGGGAGATATTCGGCTTCCTGGGAGCCAACGGAGCGGGCAAGACAACCGCCATGCGTATGCTTTGCGGTCTCAGTCTTCCTTCAGAGGGTGACGGACATGTGGCGGGATGCGACATAATCTCACAGTCAGAAGCAATAAAGCACAGGATCGGCTATATGAGCCAGAAGTTCTCGCTTTATGCCGACTTGACAGTGGAAGAGAATATCCGACTTTTTTCAACAATCTACGGGATGTCTTCTGCACGGATAAAAGAAGCCAGCGAACGCCTTTTCAAGGAGCTGGAGATGGGTAATATGCGGAATACATTTGTGAAAGACATTCCTGTAGGATGGAAACAGAAACTTGCCTTCGCCACAGCCACTATACATAAGCCCGAGGTAGTTTTCCTTGATGAACCTACAGGTGGAGTGGATCCGGTGACACGCCGCAAATTCTGGGAGCTTATCTACAAGGCATCCTCTGATGGAATGACAATATTCGTAACAACACATTATCTTGATGAGGCTGAATATTGCAACCGCATTTCCATTATGGTGGATGGAAAGATAAGCGCACTTGCATCCCCGGGGGCACTAAAGGAGAGGTATCATGTTTCGACTATCGATGAGGTTTTCCGTATAGTTGCCCAGGATGCAAAAAGAGAAGAATAACCATGTTCAACTTTCGATAGCGAAAGTTGAATATGGGGTTATGGGACTAAAGAAATAATTTATGGCTATATTCCAATCACTTGTAAAGAAAGAGGCATTGCACATAGTGCGCGACACGCGAACCATGGTGATTACATTGCTTATGCCTATTGTGCTCTTGCTGCTTTTCGGGTTCGCTATTTCCACTGAGGTCAACGATGTTATGGTGGTTGCGGTAGTGGATCAGCATACGGATGAGACCCGCGATATATTGCAGCGTCTGGGTGCCAATCCCTACATAACGTTTAAAGGCCTGGCAGCCCCGGAAGATGCCGAACGGCTGTTGCGTTCAGGTAATACTGACGCTGTGCTATATCTGAGGGCTGATGAGGGCAGTGTCAGGACACAGATAGTGGTGGATGCTTCAAACACCAACACAGCCCAGACATCCACTGCATATATACGCGGAATTATAAACGGCACTGCGGCGAAGAGTCCGGTCATCACCAATACTCTCTATAATCCGCAACTTAAGAGTTCATATAATTTTGTGCCGGGAATACTCGGCATGATTTTCATATTGATATGCGCCATCATGACCTCAGTCTCAATAGTGCGTGAGAAAGAGACCGGCACGATGAGTCTGCTGCTTGTGTCGCCGGTGAAGCCATATACCATCATTTTAGGTAAGCTGGTGCCATATTTCCTGCTTTCCTGCATCATCCTTGCAGCCATGCTTCTGATGTCTTATACTTTGCTTGGATTGCCTGTTTCATCAAGCGTTATAAGTGTGGTCATGCTTTCCATGCTGTATATAATTCTATCTCTCTCAATCGGGCTGATGGTCTCAACACTTGTAGAAACTCAGCTGTCGGCGCTTATAGTGTCTGCCATGATGTTTATGCTTCCTGTAATCATGCTTTCAGGTATGATATTTCCAATCGACAATATGCCGATAGTGTTGCAATGGTTTTCCAACGTCATTCCTGCCAGATGGTATATCGAGGCGATGCGCAAGTTGATGGTTCAGCAGCTTGGTTTAAGTTGCGTATTGAAAGAAATTGTGATTCTTCTGTCGATGACTATGGCTCTGTTAATATTGGCAGTCGGCAAATTCAAGTCATCCACAAAATGATTTACTTCAATCATTTATTTTTTTAATCGTTAAGTTTGGCTGACTAAAATGAAAATAAGAATATTGAAAGCTCTTTTGCAGAAAGAGATCAAGCTGATGAGGCGCAATCCGCTGATTCCAAAGATAATCGTAGGAATGCCTCTGATGGTGATGCTGGTGCTTCCATTGGTGGCCAACCTTGATGTGAAGAATGCCGGCGTGACGATAGTAGACAACGACCGCAGTCAGCTTTCGCGCAGAATAATTGCAGATGTCGATGCGTCGGAGTATCTGTCGGTCAATGATGTTGCCGGCACACACAGTGAGGCAATGAAAAGCATTGAGGATGGCAGCTCAGACGTTATTCTTACTATCCCGATCCATTATTCCCGCGATATTGGACAAGGAGGCGTAGATATAGACATAGAGGCAAATGGAGTGAATGCCACAAAGGGAATGTTGGGTGCCCAGTATGTCTCACAATCAGTTATGGAGACATTAGGAGAGTGGAAAAATGAGAATGGTATTGCACTCAGCATGCCTGAGACAAGTGTAATCAATCTCTACAACCCTACACTCAATTTCCGCAACTATATGATTCCTGCCTTGATAGTAGTGCTTCTGATAATAATATGCGGATTCCTTCCTGCCTTGAATCTTGTGAGCGAGAAGGAATCCGGCACAATCGAGGCTATGAATGTGACTCCGGTCAGCCGTCTTGCATTTGTGCTGTCGAAACTGATACCTTTCTGGATTGTGGGACTTATTGTAGTGACGGTAGGCATGACAGTCGGTTGGCTGGTATATGGCCTCTCACCGGCAGGAAACATTGGAGCGATCTATTTGGCTGCAATCCTGTTCAGTCTTGCGTTGTCAGGACTGGGAGTGACGATAGCCAACAAGTCTGCCACTATGCTTCAAAGTATATTCGTGATGTTTGCGTTCATCATGATATTCCAGCTCATGAGCGGACTCTTTACTCCGATCCGCTCGATGCCGGAATGGGCACAATGCATCACTTATGCCATTCCACCCCGCTATTTCATTGAAATAATGCGCTCCGTCTATCTGAAGGGCGCAGGGATAGCAGATCTATGGCTTCAATATACCGCATTAGCCGCTTTTGCCCTCTTCTTCTCTTTTCTGGCAGCTTTCACCTATACTAAACGAAATTGAAAAAAGCACCTGATACAGCTCGGTAAGTATAATATTGAATTCATCTCCGTAAGAATTAAAATAAATTGGGAAATGATGTGAAAAATCCGGATTTTTTAATTAACTTTGCATTATCAAGGAATGATATGCCTTGAATTGTCTTTTTTATAGATGCTTATATGGCGTCTTAGAATGAACAAACAATGAACTAAACCTAAATAATCAAGACAATGGTAAATTTCTCACTTGAGGGTAAGGTTGCCCTTGTGACCGGTGGCGTCTACGGCATCGGTTTCGCCATCGCGAAGGCTCTTCACGAAGCCGGAGCTCGTATCGTCTACAACTGCAATACCCAGAAATCAATGGATCTCGGCATTTCCAACTATAAGGAGGCCGGTATCGACGCAAAAGGATATCTATGCGACGTAACCGACGAGGAGGCAGTAAAGGCTATGGTTGCAGATATTGAAAATACAGTAGGAACAATTGACATTCTTGTTAACAATGCCGGTATTATCAAGCGAATCCCGATGACAGACATGGATGTCAAGGATTTCCGCCAGGTGGTTGATATCGACCTTGTCGCACCTTTCATCTGTGCCAAGGCTGTGATTCCGGGTATGATCAAGAAAGGTCACGGCAAAATCATCAATATTTGCTCGATGATGAGTGAGCTTGGACGTGAGACAGTGAGTGCTTATGCTGCTGCCAAAGGTGGTTTGAAAATGCTCACACGTAACATCTGTTCTGAATTTGGCGAACACAATATACAGTGCAACGGTATTGGTCCGGGCTACATCGCAACCCCGCAAACAGCACCACTTCGTGAAATACAGCCCGACGGCAGCCGCCATCCGTTTGACCAGTTCATTATAGCGAAGACTCCGGCGGGACGCTGGGGCACACCTGAAGACCTCATGGGCCCTGCAGTGTTCCTTGCATCCGATGCATCTGATTTCGTAAACGGTCATATCCTTTATGTAGACGGCGGCATTCTTGCCTACATCGGCAAGCAGCCCTGATAAGCATATCCTATCATGGAGGAATTTAAGGAAGTTTCGGAAGGATATACCTTACCCGAAGCCGTGAAGGAGGCTCAGCGTTGCCTCAACTGCAAGGTGCCGGGATGTAAGAAGGGTTGTCCTATAAGTAACGATATACCGGATTGGATTTCCGAACTTGCAAAGGGCAATTTCGGAAATGCGATGAAAATCATCAACAACAGAAGTAATCTTCCTGCAGTCTGCGGCCGTGTATGTGGTCATGAACGCCAATGTGAAGGCAGCTGCGCCCTTGGCAAGAAAGGGGAGGCAATCCATATTGGCAAGCTTGAGCGTTTCGTGGCTGATTTTGACAGCGAGGCGGCCCTGACCCATGAGCATATCCCGGAAAAAAACCGTGGACGCGTGGCAGTGATAGGTAGCGGACCTGCGGGACTCACTATTGCCGGCGATCTTTCCCGCAAAGGATTCGATGTAGAGATATTCGAGATGGAGAATGAGGCAGGTGGTGTGCTAATGTATGGAATTCCGGAATATCGACTGCCAAAGGAAGTTGTGAAACGCGAGATTAAGAAAATAGAGAATCTCGGTGTGCGTTTCCATCTTAACAGAACGGCAGGGGAGGAATACACCGTCGACGATCTGTTTGCTCAGGGATTCGATGCAATATTTATGGGAACAGGTACGGGCGTTCCAAAACGTCTTGACATTCCGGGCATCACTCATCCCGGCGTGCGTCAGGCAATACGTTTCCTCCGTCGTGTCAGTCGCTACGAGAGTGGCCTGATATCAAAGGAGGAAGTTATAATCGGCGAAGGCGACCGTGTGTATGTGGTAGGTTGTGGCAACACTGCAATGGATGCAGCGCGCTCCGCTCTGCGTATGGGCGCTTCTGAAGTGTATATAGTGTATCACCGCACCATCGAGCACATGTCGGCACTTCATGCTGAATATGAAGATGCCCTCAACGAGGGAGTCAAATTCCTTTGGGAAACCTCGGTAACCAACATTGAGGGGGGAGAAGGGATGAAATTGAAATCTCTCACTCTTAAGACTCCTGAAGGAGAAAAGGTTGTTCCTGCGGAGCATCTGGTTCAGGCGGTTGGCAGTGCTCCTGCCGCGCGAATAGTCTCCACCACAGAAGGAATTGAGGTTGATGACAAGGGTTATGTACTGACCCGCGAGTTCCCATACGGTATGACAACCCGAAAGGGCGTGTTTGCCGGTGGCGACGTGACCGGGCGGCAAGCGACTGTGGTTCACGCCATGCGCGATGCAAAGGCAGTGGCGGAAGGAATCGCACAATATATCGATGCAATCAAGTTGATTGAGTCGATCGGTTGAAAAAGGGGCTGACTTCAAAAAGGAATGAAGTCAGCCTCTTTTTTATTTGAGGAATTCCGCTTCAACGATTGCGAGCTGATATTCCTTGGCCGGCCTTATGTCGAGATCACTGGTGGGTCCACCTGCAAGTTCCTTCATGGAGAATGCATCTTTCTCGGTCATGGCGCCAATCTGACGGATTGTGATGCAGTCGCTTTTGACTGTCTTCTCAGGTTGAATGTGGATATAACCCAAACCCTTTGGGGTCCAACCTTTCCATATCAGTTCGTCGCCTGCATAGATTTCAATGGGATAGGTTCGCTTGCGCCAGCCGGAAAGCTTGAGAGTAATGTCGCGAATTTCAGCAGGATGCTCAAGATTATATGTAATCCATGCGTTTGCAAGATTGCCATCTGAAATCCACTGCGACTTTTCATTGTCATCTATCGAAAGGTGAGCCTCATCCTGGTTAGATCCGGCTATGATGGACTTGACAGCGACATCGGTCAGACGCTCTTTGTATGATGGAGTGAGTGGGGTAGGTCCCATATCCAGATGTCCTTTAAGAGTCGCGGAAGGCATATATTTCGATAATCCGTCTTTCGCATCTACCGGAACGGTATTTAGTGTTATAGTTGCAGATGGGAGATCCCATGCCGAGGCAGTGATGTGGATTTCCCCGGGTTCTGTGGTGCTTCGGACTATCGCGCGATTTATGCCACATTCTACGGGTATACTCTTGCAGAGAATAAAGTTATCCGGACCTTGGGCAATGCCTCCCCGCCATTCAGCCGGGCCATCAATCGTGAAGTTTATCATTCTGTTGTCGAGTGGACAACGACGTCCGTCGGCATCGACCACTTCAAACTGCAGTAGCGCCATGTCTGCACCATCAGCATGAAATCCTTCCGGGTTCTCAATTGACGATAGACGTATGGCGGCGGGGTTGCCTGCAGTCTCGATTGCCGTGCGGCTGACTTCCTTGCCTTCGGCATCATAGCTCACAGCCTCAAGTTTACCGGGCAAAAATTCCACATCTTCAAAAGTGAACAGCCAATTATAGTCGCGCTTGCCATGCCCGAGCGACTTGTTGTTGAGGAAAAGTTCAACATCCTCGCCATTAGAGATCACGTAGACGGGCTTCACAGTATTTTCCGGATAATTCCAATGTCCTACAATGTGTGTACGCTGACCTTCATTGTCAACCCATGTGTCGAGCCACATCACCTGATGGGCGAAGAATGCATCCTTCGCAATACGCATAGGGTCGGTGACTCCGGATCGGCGGTAGTTTTCAGCCCCGCGATAATGGGTATTGGTATCGGAGAAGATTATCTTGGCTCCGCCACTGCTGGAACGCTTGCCACTTCCGGGTCGTTCAAGCCAATAGTCATACCAACGGCGCACTATCTCGACTGCAAACAGATCCTGATTCTGATTATATTCGTAGGCAGGGGCATTCCTGTATAAGGGGCCGTAGCCCTGCTTATGGTAAGGATAGGAGTAATCATCCCAATATTTTCGTAGTCCCTCGTCTCGGCAGTATTCCATCGACCACATCGGATGCTTGGCCGACCGGTTGATATAGAGCATTTCTCCACCATATTCCGCATTGTCTACATCAAGCATTTCCCTGCAGCCTGCCGCACGACCTCCATGAGGGTCATATTTATCGCGGATGGTTTTCATTGCCTGCATGTGTTCCGGAGTTACGGCACGGTTGCCTGACTCATAGAATAAAATCGATGGATTGTTACGGTTGTAGATGATAGCATCGCGCATCAGTTCCTCTCGTTGCTCCCATTTTCTGCCATCGCGGTCTTTCTCGGCATCGCCTGCGGGCATGGCCTGGATTAGACCGACCCTGTCGCACGACTCAACATCCTGTTTCCATGGAGTTACGTGCATCCAACGCACAAGATTTCCTCCCGACTGCACCATGAGATCGTTGGAGAAATCGCTCAACCAAGCAGGAACCGATATCCCTACCGCCGGCCATTCATTCGAGGTGCGCTGAGCATATCCGTGCATCTGTATAACACGGTCGTTGAGCCATATCTTGCCATCGGCAAACTTAGTCTTTCGAAAACCGGTGCGCGTTGTCACATTATCGACTACCTGTCCTTTCGAATCAATGAGCTCGGTCTCCACATCATAGAGATAGCCGTAGCCCCAGCTCCAGAAATTAAGGTCAGACACATTGGCAGATGCCGTCAGGGTGGCAATATCGCCAGGTTTCACGGTCTGCTTCTTGCCTGTGAAGGTCTTTATCTTCTTGCCGGTCTCCACATCGGTGATTGAAACACGACAATATAGGGTCTGAGGCATTTCTGATTCATTTTTGACCTCTGATTCCGCTGTAATTCTTGCTTTTCTTCCCTTGATGTCGAAGTCGGAGGCATAGATGTAGACACCGGTTGTGCCGAGATTGCTATAAAGGGGGAGGGTCTGATATACCGGTGAAGTCACGTGGAGATACACGTTTTTGGGAATACCACCGTAGTTGGCATTGAAGTTCTTGTCGTTCCACTGGAAAGTTTCATTTGTGGCACGCTCACGGTAGCCCCAGTCGTTATCAACTCTCACGGCAAGCACATTGTCGCCCTCCTTCATATAGGGAGTTAGGTCGAACCCGACCGCCATGACGCCGTTTTCATGAAGTCCCAGATGATGGCCGTTGAGGTAGAAATCCGCACCGTGGCGCACACCCTCAAACTCGGCAAACACTTTCTTCCCCTGAAGTTGAGGCACAGTGAAGTGCTTGCGATACCAACAGACAGTATCGGTTAGTTTTTCTATCGATTTTCGGAATGCCTCGTCTTCGTTGAAAGCATGGGGGAGTGTCACCATTAGCCATGAAGAGTCGTCGAGCAATGGTGTCTCTCCTCCTTTGACGTCGCCTGTTTCGAGAAGCCAGCCGGGATTGAAATTGAATTTTTCTCTCGGGGTGGCAAACGTGATATGACAAACTCCTATCAAAATAAGGAGCGCAGAGATGTATTTATTTTTCATATAGGAAACTATAGTTCTCCATTGTGCGTTTCAATCGGTCTACTATCAGCATCTGAAGTTCACGTGGGGCAATCACAGTTACGTCCGGCCCCATAGACATGAGTTCGCTGACAAGTTCGTAGTTGATTTTTAGTTTATAATGGAAAATGGAATAAAAATCATGTATTTCTTCTTTCTGAGATGGATGGAGGGGCAGGGCGCGAAGATATTTTGCTCTCGTGGTTGTGGTCTGGATCACTATGTCGCGAGCAATCCCTTTAGAGGTTGTGATGCCGACAATGCTGCCGAAGAAATCAGAAATTTTCTTTCCCTGGGGCATCTTGAATTTGCTGCTTGTGATTTCCATTTCTGTGACGCGGTCGAGCGCATAAGTGCGGTAGCCACCTTCATCCTTTTCTCCAAACATATACCAACGCTGCTTATAGAGCTTCAGGAAGAATGGGGAAAAAAGGATGCCGACTTCAGGACGAGACCGGGCGAATCCTGCGTAGGTGAAAACTATCTGCTTATTCTTGCTCATAGCTTCTGAGACCACGGGCAGATAATCCCTCGCCGATGGAATATCCTCCATCTCAATCCTGCCGGAAGATGTCCCAAGAAGTTTGATTGAGTTTGCGGCTATAGAGTTGTCGATCAGCCAGTCGGCATATCTTTTAACATAGGGGGAGTCGCCGGCATCGATGTAGTATTCCCCCTCCTCATTGCATAATAATGAGATGTTGAAATTATCTTCGATAGCCCGACGATATTTATAAAACGTGCGGTCTGCCAAAGGATTCCCATCTGAAAACCTGGATTTTTTCCAAAGTTCGTTCAGGTCGCTTTTTGTGATTTTTCCATGTGTCAGGATTGTGTCTACAATCCAAAGGTATTTGCCTATAATGTCCTTTGCCATATATCAGGTAGTCAAATTTCGGTAGTCAAGGGTTCATGGGCATATTTTTAATTCGGTCATACCAGAATGAGGGGGTCAAAATATGATCTGAAAACTCAGTGGCAGCCATACTTTCGGGCCGATTTCTATATTCGGGGGCCAGCAATGAGTCGCATTGCTCCACAATTTTCTCAAGGGGTAGGTAAGAAAATGAATCAGGATACATCTCAAGCTGCTGCGCGATTGTCATGGCAGCTTTCTCATTGCCAAAAAGAGCGGCACGGAGTATCAGTTCCTCTCCATGCCTTGAGTCGTAGGGCAGTCCACGACCCATTGCGAGCGCAGTGCCTGCGAGCATTGCGGCTGCTCCAATGCTTTCCCTGTCGGGCAATGTTTCTCCAAGAACTTCTGTGGAATCATTGAATATAAGATCCAGATAGTTGAGTGCAGCCACGGGTAGCCCCTGGTCGGCAGCACGCTCATACCATCGGAAAGCCCCTTTGATATCCTTTTCCACAAACTCCCCGTGCTGCAGGAGCCATCCAATGTTGTTTGCAGCCTTTGCATCGCCCTCCCATGCGGCAGCAAGCATCATGTCATAGCCTCGTTGCCGATCGTCGGGAAGAGAATCACGCATAAAGAGATTATATCCATCCATTGCTGATTTAGCTACCTCTTCAGGAGAAGTGGCAAAAGCTTTCGTTGCATGGAAAAGGGCTACAAAAGCGTATATGAGCAGCCATCTGTGTTTCATACTGCAAATATATATAAAAATTCTGGTTTTAGTGTGCTGTGAGAATAAAAAAACATGGAATTACAATAGCAATTGGACATTTCAATTCAGTATGAGAGCTTTTTTGATTGTTTTTGATTGTATTCACAAAAAAAATTGTAATTTTGCATTATGATTAAGGCAGCTTTGATTGATATGGATGGAGTTTTGTACGACTCCATGAAGTACCACACCCTCGCATGGCAACAGATTATGGAGGAAAATGGTATCAAATGCAGTCGCGAGGAGTTCTATCTCTACGAAGGGATGACAGGAGCGGCTACAATCGACTTGATATGGCAACGTGAGTTTGGACATCCTTGCGATCCGGATAAGCGTGCGCAGCTATATGATTATAAGACAAAAATTTTTAAGGAGAAAGGTGGCAATGAGCCAATGCCGGGTGCCGATAGGATGCTACGTGCCCTTTGCGACCGTGGAATACGGTGTGTTCTTGTCACCGGCAGCGGACAGGCATCTCTGATTGATAGTGTCAGAAAGGACTATCCGGGTGTGTTCGGCGAGGGAATGATGGTGACAGCCCACGATGTAGCTAAGGGAAAGCCGAATCCGGAGCCGTATCTCAGAGGACTTGAGAAAGCCGGTGTGAGTGCTGACGAAGCAATAGTGGTGGAAAATGCCCCTCTTGGAGTCAGGGCCGGAGTGGCAGCCGGCATACGAACTATGGCGGTATGCACCGGACCTATTCCCAAGAAGACTTTCGAGGATGAACATGCATGGGGAGTCTTTCCCTCTATGGATGTATTCGCCGACATGCTCCCGCTTGCTCTCGACCTAATTGATACAAAGTCACCTTATATCCTTGCCGATTCAAATACCGGCCATTTGGTGGTGAACCGTCTGGCGGAGCAAATTCCGATTATAAACAATATAAAGCGTTGCATTATCCCTGCGGGCGACGACAATAAGAACGTTGAATCGCTGACAAAAGTATGGCGGATGCTTTCTGAGAATGGTGCAACCCGTAGGTCGACACTCTTTTGCATCGGAGGGGGAATGGTGACAGACCTCGGAGGGTTTGCTGCTGCAACTTTCAAGCGGGGCATCGACTGTATAAATGTCTCAACCACCCTTCTGGGAATGGTGGATGCCGCTACCGGTGGGAAGACGGCTATCAATCTTGATGGTCTGAAAAACGAAGTGGGTGTGTTTGCAATGCCTAAGGATGTTGTCATTATCCCCGAGACGCTTGCCACTTTGCCTGAAGACGAGCTTCTTTCGGGCTATGCCGAGATGCTTAAGACTGCTCTTATTGCTGATCCGGAGATGTATGAAGCGCTGCTCGACGTTGACAAATATCTCGACGACAGGCGACTTCTGCTTCCTTGGATAATTAGATGCATTGAGATAAAAACGGGGGTCACTACACGCGACCCAAAGGAAAAAGGGGAGCGTAAGATTCTGAATTTCGGACATACAGCCGGTCATGCCCTGGAGTCGTTCGCCCTTATGAGAGGGAAACCCGTAGCCCACGGGATTGCCGTGGCTCACGGTATCCTGTGGGAAATGGTGCTGTCTGCCACAGCCTGCGGCAACTCGAGAAAATCGCAGCTCTCATCTGCTTTGCTTTATCCTTATGCCGAGATGCTCAAGACCCACTTCCCACGTGTCGGTGTGAAGTGCTCGGATATTGATGAACTTATCTCTCTGATGCGCCATGACAAAAAGAACGCATCGGCCGACAAAATAAATTTCACTCTTCTCGACGCCGTTGGGGAAGCGGTATGGGACATGACTCCAAGTGAGGATGAAATAAGGTCAGCCTATGAAATATATGGAGATCTAATCGGGAATAATTGAAGAATCCTGACAGACGATAAATGATGAAAAAAGCGTTGCAATACATATTGCCGATAGCCCTCTCGGTACTCCTGATTTGGTCGCTATTCAGAAAAGTCGATTTCAGGGAGACCATGGAGATAATCAGCCATGGCGTAGACTACTGGTGGATTCTTGCGGCAATGGGAATAAGCGTGTTCTCTCATTTATTCAGGGCTATGCGCTGGAGGCTGCAGTTCAATGCTTTGAAAGTAAAGACTACTCTGATGGAGCTGACATGCAGCATCTTCGGTTGCTATGCCTTGAACTTAGTGTTGCCCAGAGTGGGTGAGATATGGAGATGCACATTCGTGGCGCAGCGTTCGAAAGCTCCGCTGACAACTGTAATGGGTTCAATGATGGCCGACAGGTTATCAGACACCATAATGGTGATTTTTCTTACACTACTGACTTTTGTGATTGCTGCACCTGCCTTGATGTCGTTTCTTGCAAAATATCCAGTGGGGGAGGGGCTGCTAAAGCTTCTTTATTCCCCGGTTATATGGATATCCATTATAGCCGTAATTGTGATAGCATGGTTTCTCCTTCATAAATTCCGTGATACAGCCCCGGTGATGAAAATGAGAAAATGGGCCGGTGAGATATGGGGTGGATTTGCAGTGGTTATGACTATGCCCGGCAAATGGAAATTCCTGTTGCTTACATTCGGGATATGGGGATGCTATTTTATTCAGCTATATGTGGCTTTCTATGCTTTCGAATTTACAAGGGAACTATGCACGGTGCATGGTCTCGCGTTCGGGCTGATTCCTTGTCTGGTGGCATTCGTGCTGTCATCAATAGGCATGGCAATACCCAGCAACGGAGGGTTGGGCCCGTGGAACATTGCCGTCATGTTTGGTCTGGCGGTCTACGGAGTCCCGGATGTGGAAGGTGCGGCATTCTCAATCCTGCAGTGGAGCGGACAGACGGTGATGCTGATTCTGCTTGGAATCTTCACCGCGATTTGGATAGGTGCGACATCAGCCGGCAATAAACATAGTAAAACAGAAAAAGATCATGAACTACTATAACGACAGACGTTCTGACGAAGAGGACGACAATGAACTCTGGGACGATGAACTGGATCTCTTGTCGGATAATGATGAGCCTGACTTTGCAGATGATCATGGTCATCCGGATAATTCCGACGATTTTTATTCAGATCCGGAACCGGATCCAAAACCTGAGCCTGAACCTGAACCGGAATTTGAGCCTGATCCGGAAGAGGTTCCGGCTCCTAAGTCTCGACGTGAGCGTTTTTTCAGCAGTAATGAGGATGATGAGGAAACCGACTTCTACAATTCTGACATAGATCCGGAGCCTGAGCCACAAAAACCGCATAAGGTTCCGAAACTTGATCCTGAAGACCCGGACTATTGGATTGAGGAAGATTCAGGTCTGAGCAGTATTTTTCGCACGCCAAGAAAAAAATGGAAATGGTGGCTTACAGGCGTTCTGATTGTTTTGGTTCTCATATTGGGAGCCTGGATATGGTTTTTCCGTCCCTATGTGGACAGCGCGGTCAAATATGGCTACATCAAAAACATGGAGCGAAGAGGATCAATTGTCAAGACATTTGAGGGTTCCATTATCCCTTATAAGGAACTTGGCGACCCTAATCCATTGCATTTTGAGGAATTGATGTTCAGTGTGGAAAGCGATTCGCTTGCAGCGGTCATGAAGAGGTTGATGCTCAACTGTGTGCCTGTGAGGGTGGAGTATGAGCTTTATCATACGCCACTGTTTTGGAAAGGAGAGTCGCAGATGATAATTATAAAAGCGGATTCCGCCGACAGCAACAAGATCCTTCCACCGGAATACCGATAAAAATCATACTTGGTAATGTCAAAGATATCAAAAAAACATATCTCTTTATTAGGGGGAGCTGCAGTTGCAGTGTCGCTTCTCTGGGGGTGTGCCTCGATTGGAAGTCCATCTGGCGGTCCAAGAGATGAGGATCCTCCACGTTTCGTTGGTGCAAATCCGGCTCCCGGATCTGTCAATGTTGATCCAAGCAATATTAATATTGACTTCAATGAACTCATCAATGTGAAAGATGCGTTTCAGAAAGTTGTGCTTTCCCCTCCCGGCAAGACGACACCCCGCGTGTCTACCCGAGGGCGGCGCATCGTTGTTAATATCACTGATACGTTGCTTCCCAACACTACATACACAATCGACTTTGGCGATGCTATCGAAGACAACAACGAGGCCAATAAACTCTCAGGGTTTGCATATACGTTTTCCACAGGACCGACACTTGATTCCCTTCGCATCTCAGGCATGGTGCTGGGTGCAGAAGATATGGAGCCGCAGCAAGGGGTCTTCGTGGGTGCATATATCTCCAATGAAGATTCCGCGTTCATAAAAATGCCCTTTGAAAGGCTTTCCCGAACCGATGAATATGGAAGATTCATAATAAGGGGCCTTCAGGATACGACCTACCGGCTTTTTGCACTGAAGGATCTTGATAACGACAAGCATTATGCGAATCCGGAAGAAGACATTGCCTGGTTTGAAGACATTATTCGCCCCACTTCTGAACGAACGATCACCAGCGATACCATCCGCGATCTTTACACCGGAGCTGTGGATACGATTGTGCAACGTGAAAGGACACGCTTTTTGCCCAACAACGTTCTTCTGCGTATGTTTAATTCCGGTCTGAAACCGCAATATCTCGTAAGTTACTCACGTCCTGATTCCACTCGCCTCAATTTCATCTTTAATTCCCCTTCTGATAAAAGACCTGAAATCAGGATAGCCGACGATGAAGTGTTTTCAGCTCCATTGAAGGGGGAGCATTCTATCGGGAATGACACCATCACATTCTGGCTTCCTCGTGAGCTCGCCAGCCGTGACACCCTAAAACTTGCTTTGAACTTCCCAAGGGTGGATCTTCTCACAGGTATTGAAACCATGATTAACGATACGGTGAAGCTTTTGAAACCGAAGCAGCAGAGTGCAAAAAAGAAAAACCAGAAGAGGAAATCCAAGAATAAGGAAGACAGCAAGAAGGAGGCTCTGTCAGGCAATCAGGAGTTGCCTTCTGATTCGATTGTCGGATTACCGGCAGATTCATTGGTTCAGGGAAAGAAGACGCTCTTGACCGACGGTGAGGAAGCGGAAGATAAAAAGCATGATAAAGATGCTTCGGCAGATGAAGATGAAGAAAAACCTGCAGTGCCTACGTTCTCATTCAATGCCAAGGGTCCTGACTCGGATGTGCTTTGTCCGCTGGCAATAGAAGTTCCCGTGCCATTGATGAGCCTTGACACCCTGGCTTTCCGTCTGGAAATGAATCCTGATTCAGTGTGGGTGCCGGTGAAGGGAGACTACAGGCTCGAAAGGACTGACACCCTGTCTGAACGTAGGTTTAAGATAGAATTCCCATGGGAGAAAGGTATGTCTTATCGTGTGACTGCCGATTCTCTTGCAGCAACCGATATTTATGGAGTGCAGAGCCAGAAACTTGAATATGAATTCAAGACAAAACCGGCCGAAGATCTTTCGAGTCTTAAGCTAACAATCATTGGTCTTGACCCTGGGATGCCAGCGTTTGTAGAATTGATGGTGTCGGGAGACAAACCGAAATATACAGCGCCGGTTGTGAATGGAGTTGCCAAGTTTGATGCGATAGATGGCGGCAAATACTATGCAAGGCTGTATGAAGATTTCGATGGAGACGGGAAGTACTCAAGAGGCAGTTATAGACTTCAGACGGTGTTTGGTGAGCCCACCGACACTCTTCAGGGTGTGAAATTGGAAGAAAAGGTGGATTCGGTTGCAGTTGTAGAAACTGCCATATCTGATTCCATCGAAATTCCCGGCGACACTATGACTGTTTCGGTCAGGGATTCTTTGGATGTTGTGGATGCTCCGCTTGACTCGATAGGCATAGAGTCGAAAGACTCGGTAGCATTGGCTGTTCCCGGCATCTATAAGCGACCGATGAACGACCGTGAGATAGTGGATAGCCTTGTTAGGGCCGGCTATAGCCTTACCCCGATCGAAACAGACTCGGTGGGGAAGGAGATCTTGATAGCCGTGCAGCCAGACTATGCCTATTACTATCCTAAGATCATCAATGTAAAGAAAAACTGGGATATAGAGCAGACCTGGAATGTGTTTGAGACCGCTCTTGATCTGCAGAAACCTGACAAGATTAAGAAAAATAAGCCTAAGCGCAATAACAACCAGACCCGTCAGGAAGAAGAGGAGGAAGAAGATGATGAATTCGGAGCAAATCCATTTGCTCCGGGCCGCAATAATAACACCCGCAACAGCAATAACCGTAATAACACAGGCAATACAAGGTTGCGGATGCAGAATTGAAAAAGTAAGTTTCAGGGGGCAGATGAATGGATCTGCCCCCTGATTTTAATTAATCGGGAAGTGTGAAAGTGATCTGGAGCGTTGATTCGCTGTCGATGGGCTTGCCACCTACTGTGGCCGGGGTCCATGCAGGCATACCTTTTACGAGGCGCACTGCCTCTGATTCCAGATCCGGATCAACAAGACGAACGATTGCAATATTGTTGAGAGATCCGTCGGTCTTGACAAGAAATTTCAAATGCACCACTCCTTCAATTCCATTGTTGATGGAAGGCTGCGGATATTTTAGGTTTGTCGCAATATATTTGTCCATTGCTTCGGTTCCGCCGGGGAACTGTGCAGGAATAGTATCAGATTGCGCTGTCTGAGCCATGGCCGGGACACCGATGGCAAGAGCTGCGATAAATGGAATGATTTTTTTCATAATTGTCTTATTTAGGTTGGAGAGATGAAATTTCCCTCTTAATAACTAAGACAATAAAAAGGAGAAAAGGTTTAGAGGCTCCATGTGAGCGACACGCTTCCTCCTATACCCGTCGTAAGCGGAGAATTGTAGTAATAATACGAAGGTATATAATTAAGAAGGTTATCGATACTTACGCCAATTGTGAAGTTCTTAGGTAATGTCTCGCTTATGATAAGTCCGAGCATAGAGTAGGCAGGATATCGCTGTGTGCGTGCGGCCTCCTGTGAGAAAGCAGACATCACGTCTCCTGTGACTGCCGACACCCATTTGAAATTGGCGGTAGCTGTGAAACGCCATTCAGGTTTCCATAGTCTTGAATAGTCAGCCTTAAGTGTGAGTGCATGCGGGCGTGTAGGGTTGGCACGTAGGTCGCCTTTGCTGTATTTTTCGTAGGTGTAAATGTATTCGGCATTGAATGTAAGTCCGAAATCAAAGGCTTTCATGAGCGACAGGTCAACTCCTCCTACTTGCACGCGTTTTAGATTGATGTATTGCTGGCCTCTCAGCATGTCATTCCATAAATATGATATTCGGTTGTCTACTATGTTGTGGAAAGCCATTATGGTTAGACTCCGGCTGCCTTTAAGATATTCGGCCGACAGGCTTATGTTGTGGCTTGTCTCCGACTTGAGGTCGGGGTTGCCGTAAATATGGAAGATGCCTGCCATGTCAAAGTCCATAAATAATTCCTTCAGTGTGGGTGCACGGAAACCGGCCGCATAATTAAGCCGTAAGGAGCAGTTGCCTTTGCCGGGGCGCCAGAGCATGCTGAGCTTTGGGGAGACTCTGTTGGCATGTGAGGCCGAAAACCAATCGTAGCGGAGCCCTGGAATTATCCATATATGTTTGGCAGGATGCCAATCCCATTGCAGATATGCATCCAGATTGGTTTGGGAGTGGGAACCGCTGTCAAATTCATAAGACATCAGATAATCGTCGATCCAGTCGCCGCCGGCTGTCAATGTGCCAACATTATTGAACTCGTGGGAATACTGCATGTGGAGGGAGTTCAGCCGATTGCTGTAGTCCTTGATTTGAGTGCCTGATGCAGTCTCATAATCCATCTTGTCGTAGGTGTCAAAGGAGTATCTTGCTGTGAAATCTTTCCATCTTCCGGTGATGCCTGCAGAAATATCGCTGAAACGCTCATACGACACTATAGTTCTTTTCCGCTGGCGCCAGTAGTAGCCGGCGCGGGCAGTCAGCGAAGCGTCATTGCCAAAAGTAATAGTCGCACGGTCGCGCACGTTCCAGCTTTGAGTTGCATAGGAGTAGCTGAAGTCTCCCCTTCGTGGAAATTTTACCTCGGCTTGAGAATCATATCTCGCGTCAAGAGAGTTTGCCACTTTGGAATTCTTGTATGTGCCGACAGCACCGTAACTTTGGAGGGAATGGGAGCCATAGCGCGCGTTAAGCCGAAGGTGAGAACCCATTTTGGGGCGTTCGGAAATAATATTTACCACACCTCCGGTTGCATTAGAACCATATAGGGAGGATGCTGCCCCCTTGACAATCTCGACTCGCTCCACATTCTGAAGATTCAGTCTCGAATAGTCCGGATTGTCAAGTGTTTCGCCGGCCATGCGTTCTCCATCAATAAGAAACAGAATTCCGCCACCTCCGAATCCCGACATATTTATCTGCTTATTCTCGCCCATCCCGATGGAAAACTCCACGCCTGGCATCTGCTGTTCAAGAAGAGCGCCGATATCTTGCCGGCCACTCCTTCCAATGTCGGCAGAGGTTATCACCCTGGTTACCACCGGGGTTTCTTTCAGGAGTTTTGGAGTGCGGGTGGCTGTCACAACTACAGTCTCGAGTGTGTCTGGAGAAGAAACGATAAGGTCGGGGGCATCTCCATTGGAGCTGCCCCCGGCCATCAAAGCCATTATAAATCCTAAGATTTTCAACTTAATTCAATGTGCCTGTGAAGGTGAAATTAATATTTCCGGGCATCTTGCCGGGAACAACAGAGTATACGAGTCGGATGTAACGGCCTGAAATAGTGGTGCCGTCCTCGCGATGGGTGTCATCCTTATCATAGTCGTATATTTCCACCTTATATTGCACTCCATCAATAGGTATTGTGCAATCATCTTTGTCGAGAGAATACATGCCGTTGCCGATGCTTTCAACCTCTACGTCATTGATAGTAAGAGCAGGAATGGTCTCTACCTTTTCAGACATCGGCGGAGTATACGAACACTGTGGTATTTCCACTGTAACCTTGTTGGATGAATTATCCTTCTTTGTGATTTTCACCACGTATCCGTCTGGCATATCAATATTATCCCACACTTGACCCATGGCAGACACAGTGGCTGTCATAGTTCCGGTATATGTGCCGACAACATGGTCTACGTCGGCCTGTTTGTCATCATCATCATCTTTGTCACAGCTGACAAAGGCGGGCATCATGAGGCACATCATTGCCATGAGCCCAAATATTTTTAATTTTTTCATTGTTGTCCGTTTACTTGAATAAGTTCAACTTCAAAAATAAGGTCCTCATTAGGGCCGATAGGACCACCGGGAGTACCTGTAGGACCATAAGCAAGGTTACTGGGTATATAGAATACGCTCTTGCCTCCGGTCTGCATCAGCTGAAGACCTTCAGTCCAGCCTTTGATAACCTGCTGGAGGGAGAATGAGATCGGTTCCCCTCTTTGCACGGATGAATCAAACACAGTACCGTCAAGAAGACGGCCGGTATAATGCACGGTAACTACGTCGGTAGCTGTAGGTGCGATTCCTGTGCCCTGAACTACAGTGACATATTTCAGTCCACTTGGAGTGGTGTTGTAACCGGAGTTGCCGGCAAAGAATGCAGCATCGTAGTCTGACATGTTCTGTGAGAAAACGCCTTCAGCGGCAGCTGTGCTGTCTTGTTCCGCTTGCATAACCTCGCCAACGAGTGAATCTGCAGCGGCAGTATCAGCTGAAGAAGGTTTCTGTTTGCCACATGAAACGATACACAAAGCAGTTGCCGCCACTCCAAGGACGGCAATTGCAGATCTTAATGTTTTTTTCATTATTCTAATATTATTTCTTGACAACCTTAATGAGCTCAACATCAAAGATAAGGGTGGAGTGGGGAGGAATTGCGTTGGGTACACCCTGAGCACCATAAGCAAGGTCGCTCGGAATGAAGAATGTATATTTTGCACCTTCCTTCATCAGCTGAACACCTTCAGTCCAACCGGGGATTACACGGTTGAGAGGGAATGTGGCAGGTTCACCACGCTGAACAGACGAGTCAAATACGGTTCCGTCGAGAAGACGTCCTGTATAGTGAACTGTCACTTCGTCTGTAGCAGTAGGCTGTGCGCCTTCACCTTCTTTTTCTACTACGTATTGCAGACCGCTTGCAGTCTCTTTCACGTTTTCACGAAGTTTGTTTTCAGCAAGGAACTTAGTGCCGGCTTCCTTTGCAACTGCCTCAGCCTTTGACTGGAGATCCATAAGATAATCATTGATCATCTTCTGGCATTCTTCTGCGGGAACTTCAGGAGTACCACCGTCAAAGGCCACTTTTACACCATCTTTGAATGTTTCTGAATCGAGTGATTCAACACCCATAGCTTTGAGCTGCTTACCCATAAGCACACCCCAAGCATAACTTAATTTATCCATAATTCAATTTTTTTTCGGTTATATACTGTCTGCCGAGTTGTCGGCTTTCAAATTTAAAACGTAAAAAAAGGGTGTTTGGTTTCGTATGTAGACCTATAGAATGCACGATATCTCACTTTTGAGAGGTTAAAGAGTCATAAACTTTATAAATGATTTGGAAAGTTGGGAAATTCTAACTAACTTTGCACTCGAAATGAAAGTACATAAAAAAAGAGAGTTCTTTCATTCATTAAAAAAAGTGTAGGTCCGGTAGCTCAGCTGGATAGAGCAACAGCCTTCTAAGCTGTGGGTCTTGGG
>CAYQXG010000042.1:0-26647 GCA_964421525.1 uncultured Sangeribacter sp.
CTCGCCCAAAACCGCCCCGGGGCTCTTAAAATCTTTATGAGACGGGGTCTTATTTAATCAATTTCTCAAGCTTAGTGTAGAATTCTTCATCTTCTCCAATTGAATAATCTATTAGCCTTCCCTCAGGATCAATGATAAGTTTTGTTGGATAGGCGGAAATAGGAAATCCTGCCACGGTACCATCGTGCGAACCTGGAGCCGGAGCAAGTAAATTAATCCAAGGCAGTTCTTGCTCATTCACCGATGCTTGCCATGTGTCCTCATGATCTCCACACGCTATTGCCACAACTTCCAGTCTGTCAGAATTCTCTGCATAGACCTTTTTCATGTTCTTAAAGCCTCTTTTACAAGGCCCACACCATGTAGCCCAAAAGTCAATGACAACCCATTTCCCTCGTAAGGAGGAAAGGTTGAAAGTTTGACCATCCAAACTGTTTAATGATATTTCAAGTGAAGGGGCAGTCTCCAAAGACTGTTCCAGCATTTTTTGTTGGTTCTCGCTACGATTAGAAGAATTACGTCTCGAGCAAGCATAAGTATAGTAGAGGGTCTTTTCAGAACCGGGAGGAAGTTTGCTGAAAGCGTAAGATACAAAATCATCTTCCAACCTTGTAACTACACGAGTTGCAGTCTCCGGATCACTTTCCGACATTATTTGATCAATCAACAAGTTCATTTCATTTGAAAGAGAATCCAACTCATTTTCAGTCAGTTTATATCTGCTTATTTTGTATAGCTTTGACACCAGTTTGTAAAACTTATCTGAATAAGGAATCTTATTTGAATATATACCTCCTGTGGCCTTGTATCTTGCCGGACCAAGACTATTTATTGTCATATCAAGATGGTCGGAACTCCTAAGATAGTAAGAAGGCATCGAGTAGAAATCGCAAGCGAGTTTATAAATACTGGGAACTGATTCGGGAAAAATGTGTACAGACCTATCCTTGACCGGGTAAGCCTTTGTGGGCCCGTTTTCCATAGCTTCCACATACTCCATCACATATAATGTGGTGTCGGAAGGTATCGGGGTTATGGTGACAAACACAGTGTCTGCCACTTGGTCGCCTGTAAATGTAATGTCAATGCCGGGAAGAATGCTTTTAGACATTTTTTTCGATGTCGTACATGCCCCTATGCCCAATAATGTTAGAGCCAATCCTAATCCTGTTATACCCTTACTAATTGATAAATTACTCATAAACATTGCATTTAAAATAAGAAATACGTTTTGCCACTGATTGCTAAAGGCACAACAATGTCAATTATCAACTGCAAAGATACAACGAATATTTCAATTATACAACTAAATTATTAATTATTTTAAATATCAATACATTTTGTATTATATTTTACTCATTTACAGCAGACAGCGTAACATAAATTTAGATTTTTGAGGACGATATTACCGAATTTTACATGTCTTGGTCATTGTAGAGAATCACATAAGCAAAAACAATAGGTTCCTGAACTGAATTTACAACTTTACCTTTTATAATTTCATCCCAAATAGAAATAGGGATAACTAAAAAATATATAAACAAGAGTCTTCTAACCTTAGTTTTGTCTCCTTTAGTCTTAGTTAGTCTTAGTTTATTCGCAAATGTTAGGAAAAAGCGTTATATTTGCACCATGAAACACTTGAACTTTATAATGATCACATGTTTGTCTCTCGTTGTCATCGCTGTGATTGTTGCAGTATGCAACCTCATAAAACTTTACTACCATGAGAAAGAACAGACTTTGGAAATCGTAAGGATTTGTGCTGAGAATGCCGACATTCTTGAAATTGTTGGCAGAATGGAAAGTAGCGAAAAATCACCCCATGCATTCATTCAACTTAATTCATTTATGGAGTTCGCACAACAGAAAGATGGCAGAATTGCTAAGTCGGATACCCTCAACACGTCACTTGCAAGCTTGCTTCGCTACGGTCTACAATTGCGTAAATTTAAATCGAATACTAATTTCGTAGCACTTGACAGCATTTTTCGTGATGAACTAAACAGGCACGGTATGTATCCGTCATTTGTATCAATAGTTCCATTTGGATCTGAAAAACCTGACAAACCTTCATTATGGTACACCCAATATAGTATTACACCAAATGATAATAATGTTGAATATGATATATATGTATCACCAATGCCACGAGTTGTATTGTCTCGTATGTGGGGTATAATTATTCCTTTTTCTTTAGTAATAGTCTTGTTTTCTTATATATCCATATATCTTCACAGAGTATTATGCCAAATGCGGTCAATAGAACAGATGAAAGATGATTTTACTCACAACATGACCCATGAACTAAAGACACCTGTTGCTGTAGCATATTCGGCAGCCGACTCAATGCTCCGCTACTACAACCAAAGCGATGAAACCAGAAATAAACAGTTCCTTAATATTATCTTGCAGAAATTGAAATTCCTTTCAGGTATGATTGAGAATATCCTTTCTATGAGCATGGCACGATACAAGACAATTCGGCTCAA
This sequence comes from uncultured Sangeribacter sp., assembly GCA_964421525.1. Taxonomy (GTDB): domain Bacteria; phylum Bacteroidota; class Bacteroidia; order Bacteroidales; family Muribaculaceae; genus Lepagella. The sequence goes on from CAYQXG010000042.1 coordinate 2,493, forward strand.
TAAGGAATCTCTGAATATTAAGAATATTGTTAAAGAAGTGGCTGGAATGATACAGCTGAAAACCGACAAAAGCCTTAATCTTAAAATTGATATCCCGGATAATTTATATGTATCAGCTGATTCATTGCATTTTGGCAATGTATTGTCTAATCTTATTGATAATGCAGTTAAATATTCCAGAGAATCAGTTGAGATAATCATAAGAGCTGATGCTCATTCTATATCAGTTGAAGATAATGGCATTGGTATAGATAAGGAGAGCCTTCCATACATTTTCGATAAATTTTATCGCGCGAATTCAGGGAATCGTTACGAGATCAGCGGTTATGGTCTTGGACTTTTCTATGTCAAGCAGATAGTTGATTTGTTTGGATGGAGGATATTGGTTACAAGCAGAAAAGGTAAAGGCACAAAATTCATTATTGAATTCAACAGCAATGAAAAAAGATAGATTACTTTTGGTGGAAGATGACTCTACTCTCTCATTCATCTTGGAGGATGCCCTTATCCGTGAGGGATTTGAAGTGGTAGCTGTATCTAATGGGGTCGAGGGTGTAAAGAAATTTCAAGAAATAAAACCGGATGCTGTCATAACAGACATTATGATGCCGAAAATGGATGGTTATGAGATGGTACGCTTAATTCGGCTCACAGCTCCTCAGATCCCAGTATTGTTTCTGACAGCCCGAACAGCCATTGATGATGTGGTAAAAGGGTTTGAAATCGGCGCTAACGACTATATACGCAAACCTTTCCAGATTATTGAGCTCGTTTTGCGAATTAAGGCTATCTTGAAAAGAAAATGCAGAGGAAATACGGAGGACTCACGACGTTCTTTTGGAGATTGCACTTTAGACTTTGCTACACAACGTATTTACATATCACAAGATACTATAGATTTGTCTCATATAGAAGCAATGATACTTGATGAACTTTTTGGTCATCCTAATGAAGTGGTTGAAGCAAAGACTCTTATGTATCGAATATGGCATAACGATGATTACAACAATCTTAATCGGCTCCATGGATTCATCTATAAGCTCCGCAAATACTTATCAAAATCTACAACCATTGAGCTCCTGAACATTAGAGGTGTAGGCTATAAATTGGCAATTAAATAAGACATGATGATACAAAAGCTCTCGAATCCTGATGAACGACATTATAAAGTAGCCAACAATATTAAATGATATATTACCCCCCGCAGCTTGAAAGATCTTGAAATAATAGCTGCGAATAAGCGATAGTAATGGGCTAATATATCATTTAAATAATTTCCCGGACAGAGTCAATGTCGGGAAGATTACTGATCTGTTCCATCACGAAACGCAGTTCATCATAGCTGTGGACTGCAAATGTAATTAGAATTGTAGCAATAGCATCCTCAGTTTTAGTATTTATGCTTCCAATCGATAGATGAAGACTGTTGGAGATGCAATCGACAAGATCAATCACCATGTGAGGACGGTCGACACAAACAACCTCAATCTCAACCGGATAAAGTGTCTCATTAGCCTCAAAATCAACGCTAACTATATTGTCACCAAGTTGCGAAGACATCTTGATCACCTCCGGACAATCCCTTTTATGCACCATGATACGTTCCCCATTATTGTGAAATCCGATTACTTCCTCTCCGGGCATAGGCATGCATATTGGACAACGGTCATATTTGGGTTTTGGAATCTTAGCGAGATATGAGCGGATTGCCTTCCTTGCCTTATAGGTAACAGTGGCATCGAGCCATTCCTTCTTAGGATGGCATTCGGAATCAGGAAACACCTCCACTATATCGCCACGATGTAGCGGTGTTTTTATGGAAGCAAGCCTGCCATTAATTCGTGCGTATTTTGCCTTTTCACCGAGTTTTGAATGAATCTCATAAGCAAAATCAAGAACTGTAGACTTCTGGGGAAGCACTATAGGTTTTCCTTGAGGAGTGAAGGTCATAATGTCGTCGTTGTAGAATGAAGAAACAACATTTTCAATAAAAGTGCCTCCACCTTCATGGGCATTCTTGGAAATCTCCCTCAAATTAGCCCGGAATTTATTTATCCATCTCCTTATGTTTCCTTCCGAACTGTCGCTAAGAAATCCGTATTGAGAATTAGTCACCATTCTCTCGCTGCTGATATGGACTTCCTGCCATCGGCCGAAATCTGCAAGCAGTTTTACATGAAAACTTTGATAACCATTTTCCTTCGGACTATCGATATAGTTGGAAATACCGCCAGGTTTCTCCTTGAATCTATCTGTTAGCAGGGAATAAATCTTAAGTGCCAGGTTCTTTTCTGTCCATCCATCCTCTTCCTTATATACGATCTCAACGAAATGGCGATACTTAAGGTGGTCAAAATCATCGCCATACTTATGCATTTTTCTCCAAAGTGAATATGGCTGTCTATACTCAACAAAAACCCTTGCTCTTATTCCTCCTCTTTTCAAAATGTTGGAAATTTCATCTGTAAAAATCCTGAGTCTTGCCTGATTAGATTTCTTATCGGCTTCAATTCTCGCCACAAGTTCCGCATATTCGTGGGGACATCGAAAACGAAGGGAAAGATTTTCCAACTCTGTCTTTACATTATAAAGGCCAAGACGTGTGGCAAGTGGAGCATAGAAATAATCGGTCTCCCCAGCTATTTTCATCTGCTTATCAGGTCGCATGGAAGAGAGGGTGCGCATATTGTGGAGGCGATCGGCAAGTTTCACGAGAAGTGCACGGATGTCATATTGAACAGAAGTAAGCATCTGCTTGAAATTATCAAGTTGCTTCGACATCTCATATTTTTCCTTCTTCTGCTTGGTGACTACCCTGACAAGAAAAGCGACATCATTGCCGAAACGCTTCTGAAGTTGGTCCACAGTCCAGTCAGTATCCTCAACAACATCATGAAGGAACGCGGCGATAACCGAATCGACATCCAGATTAAGCTCCTTTGCAGCAATAGTAGCAACTGCTATCGGATGGAATATATAAGGCTCACCAGTCTTTCTCTTTTGCTTGGAATGGGCCTCCCTTGCAACTTCAAAAGAATCCACGAGGCGTCTGTAGTCCTCTTCCGATACTCGAGGACGCATAGTGTCGAACACAATCTGTGCCCGGCTTTCAATCTCTTTTGTGTAGTCCTTCCGCTTGGATACAGACCGCAGATCCTTTTCTTCCATACATTCTCCTTACTTTATATTTTCTTACTCAGTAAATTCCCCAAAGATAACTATTCTAATTATCGTAGGCCTTGCGTTCCATATAGCCCTTCACCTCTTTAAAAAGAGTTGAGGCAAACACAAGATCGTTGAGACTTTCGTTATTGCTCTTATATATAGATTTATCATCTCCTGTCCAGTCACAATAACCTTTATTGATGAATATGATATGCTGCCCAATACCAAGCACTGAATTCATATCATGTGTATTAATAACAGTTGTGATTCCATATTCATGGGTGATGTCGCTCAGCAATTCATCTATCATTATGGATGTACGCGGGTCGAGACCGGAGTTCGGTTCATCGCAGAAAAGATACTTCGGATTGAGCGCAATTGCCCTTGCAATGGCAACTCGTTTCTGCATACCGCCTGAAATCTCGGAAGGATACTTGTTGTCGGCATTCTTCAGTCCAACCCTATCTATACAGAAATGGGCCCGCTCAAGTTGTTCCTTATTGCTCATCGGAGAAAACATCTTCAAAGGAAACATCACATTCCCGAGCACTGTTTCATTATCAAATAATGCAGACCCCTGGAAGAGCATCCCTATATCCATGCGCAATTCCTTTCGCTGCTCTGAATTCATAGTGTTGAGACATCTGCCATCATAGAAGATCTCACCTTCTTCCGGTCTCAAAAGACCTACAAGACACTTAAGGAGCACAGTCTTACCAGATCCGGACTGACCGATTATCAAATTTGTCTTTCCGGTTTCAAACTCGGCGGTGATATCATGGAGAATCTGCACCCCGTCAAACCATTTGCTTATATTTTTGACCTCGATCATTGCAACAGTAGTTTAGTTAATATGACGTCTGCCAAAAGAATCAGAATTGAGCTTGACACAACTGCATTTGTACTTGCCTTACCTACTTCAAGAGCTCCACCCTTTACGTAGTAACCGTAGAATGATGCCACCGTAGCAATAATGTATGCAAACACGATTGTCTTGATTATTCCATACCAGACATACCATTCATTAAAAAACGATTGTATACCGAACACATAATTTTCCACAGTCAGCATATCAGTGAACTCTGCTACAAGCCATCCACCCCACAAGCCTACAAACATAGAAAGGACGCAAAGTATTGGAACAAAAAAAACAAAGCCCAATAACTTTGGAAGCACTATGAAATTTGCAGAATTAATACCCATAATGTCCATAGCATCAATCTGCTCGGTGACACGCATCGTTCCAATCTCTGAGGCAATGTTTGAGCCTACCTTGCCTGCAAGAATCAGGCACATCATGGTCGAAGAAAATTCAAGAAGTAATATCTCTCTGGTAGCAAGACCTGTGGAATAACTCGGTATCAAGGGAGAAACGATATTGATGGTCATCTGTATCGCTATTACAGCACCGATAAAAATTGATATAATTACTACAAGCGGAATAGAGTCAACCCCAAGATTGGATATTTCAAACACCAATTGCTTGAAGAAGACTTTCCATTTGTCAGGTGTGCGGCAAACCTGAGTCATGAACATACAATATCGACCGAAGGTCTTTATGGATTTTGCTATCACTGTCGTCTTATTTTAAGAAATCTTTGTTCAATAACATCATTCCAACTGCAAAATTAATAAAAATTTTGAATGTGGAGCAATATCTATTTGTTTACAACAATCGTTTTTATTAATTTTGCCATGAAAATTTAAATTTTATGGCTATAATAACCAAAAATTGCGTAATCTGAACGATTCCAATGGTTGTCGAGCCCTCAACTTTAATATTTATTTCGACATGTTAGTTATCGGCATAGCCGGTGGAACCGGGTCCGGGAAGTCCACTGTTGTCCGCAAGATTATAGAATCTTTGCCAAAAGAAGAAGTAGCAGTATTACCACAGGACTGCTACTACAACGACAATCATCATATTCCTCTTGAAACCCGACTCAAGATGAATTATGACGAACCAAATGCCATCGAATGGTCACTTCTCACAAGGCAGATCGATGAACTGAAAGCAGGGCATGCCATAGAACGGCCAACTTATGACTTTCTAACATGTGCAAGGCTCAAGGAAAAAGTACTTATTGAACCGCGTGATGTAGTCATTGTTGAAGGTATCCTTGTTTTATGCGATAAAAATCTTCGGGACAGGATGGATATAAAGGTGTTTGTTGATGCTGACGCTGACGAACGACTTATCCGCGTAATTCATCGCGACTGTATAGAACGCGGAAGGACCCCAAAAATGGTTATTGACCGTTATCAGGAGACATTGAAACCAATGCATGAGTTGCATATCGAACCTACAAAAAGGTATGCCGACCTTATCATTCCTCAGGGAGGAAATAACGAAGTTGCTATAAAATTGCTAACTGACTATATCAGAACACTCTTACCATCATTCAAGAATAAAAAATGAAGATATTTCCATTATTTCATAAAGGTCATACAACTGAATCGGCAGAAAACACCGAGTCTCAGGTAGAAATACCTATCACAGACGTAAAAGGCAGTGATGAAGGAATGGTCAGCATAAATGAAACGCAACAAACCATTGAAGTTCCAGAATCAAGCCTGGTAGAGGCTGATTTGGAAACAGGAATCATGCCCGACACACAGATTAAGGAAAAGACCGAGGATTTGTTTCTTGACACTCCTGATGGAGTGCTGGAAGAAGAAGTCATTGAACTGGACCCTGAAAAAGGAATTCTGCGGACTAAAGACCTCGTAAAGAAATATGGCAAGCGAACAGTAGCCAACAAAGTCTCAATATACGTAAGACAAGGTGAAATAGTAGGGTTGTTAGGACCTAACGGAGCCGGAAAAACCACTACTTTCTATATGACTACCGGACTTATTACGGCAAATTCCGGAAAGATTTTCCTTGATAACCAAGATATAACAAGCTATCCTGTATATAAACGGGCGCAACTCGGAATCGGTTATCTTGCTCAGGAAGCATCTGTATTCAGAAAACTAACTGTGGAAAACAATATTCGGGCAGTGCTTGAGATGACCAAGATGACCAAGGAACAACAAAAGGAAAAACTTGAGGAACTTATTGATGAGTTCAATCTTCAGAAAGTAAGAAAAAATTTAGGCGACCAGCTTTCGGGCGGTGAAAGACGAAGAACAGAAATTGCCCGATGTCTCGCTATTAACCCTAAATTCATCATGCTCGACGAGCCTTTTGCCGGTGTTGACCCGATTGCAGTTGAAGATATCCAAAGTGTTGTCTATAAACTGAAGGAAAAGAATATCGGTATCCTTATCACAGACCATAATGCACCCGAGACCTTAAGTATCACCGATCGTGCCTACCTTCTCTTTGAAGGACGTATCCTTTTCCGAGGCACAAGTGAGGAACTTGCAGATAATCCAATTGTAAGGGAGAAGTATCTTGGGCGAAACTTCATTTTCAGAAGAAAGAAATTCGATTGATATGAAGCAATTTATCGAAATATGCCAATTCATCCTCATTCTTATGGGGCTTATGATATGTGGATTATTCCTAACCACTCTGATAGGAGTTCTTCCATTTGGTGGGCCGATGAGTTTTCCACGTCAGTGGGCAATATTCACAGGACAAAATATCCTTGCATTTATTGTTCCTGCTATTCTGACATGGAAAATTTGTTTCAAGGCATCACCTCTTAAGGTTATGGAAGCCGATAATAATCCTTCCTGCAAAATGATCGGGATTGCCGTGCTCATATATTTCGTAGGAATGCCGGCTCTTAATCAGATTGTCTACTGGAATCAGGAAATGCACCTGCCGGAATTCTTATCTTCTTTTGAGAATTGGTGTAGTGAAATGGAGAATCTTGCTGAAGAACAGACTCAGGGGCTGCTAAGCACCACCGATATTTTCCCCACTATAATGAATATCCTCATCATAGGTGTGCTGACAGGCATAGGAGAGGAATTCTTCTTTAGAGGAGCCTTGCAGAGGATGCTTGTCATAAGCAAGGTTAACTCTCATGTTGCGATTTGGACAGCAGCCATTGTTTTCAGTGCACTTCATTTTCAGTTTTTCGGATTCGTACCCAGAGTCTTGTTGGGTGCTTTTTTCGGTTATCTTTATATGTGGAGCGGAAATATATGGGTAAATTCCTTTGCTCATGCCCTCAATAATAGCCTTGTCATCATTTCCACATGGTGCATAAAAAAAGGATATCTATCAGAAGAATTCGATATGGTTGGAGTTGATGAAGGGGGATTTCCGGTTGTAGCCTTAATAAGTGTTATTGCAGTTGTCGCCATTATATTCATTTTTTATCGCAAGGGAGTAATTGCCACAACCCCCAATTATAAATCTGTTCCTCCAGAATTGCCAAAAAAACATTAATAATGCCACCCAAAACAAGTAAAGAACTCTCCTACCGAGATATTCTGGATAGTATAAAGAAGAAGGAATTTGCTTCTGTCTATCTGTTGATGGGAGAAGAACCATATTATATTGACCTAATTGTCGATGCACTTGAGACCGGGGTTGTCAAAGAAGAGAATCAAGCCTTTGACCAGCTGGTATTTTATGGAGCGGACTCCGATCTGGATGTTGTGATTGCAAATGCAAGACAATATCCGGTTATGGGAGATTGCCAACTTGTCATTCTAAAAGAAGCTCAGACAATTCCCGGTGGCGCAAAGAATCAGCTTGAAAAGTTTGCTTCATATATCTCGCAACCAAACAAGCAAGGAATATTAGTAATTGCATTCAAAGGTGATAATCTTGCAGCCACTTCAGAGCTTATGAAAGCAGCTGCAAAAGCAAGTGAGCATGTTATCGTTTTCAAAAGTCCAAAGATCAAAGACCATCAACTGGCAGGGCCGATAAAAGACTATTGCAGGCTTAAAAAAATTGGAATAGATGAACAGGCCGTTCAAATGCTTATAGAATACATCGGCAATTCACTCCAGAAATTATTTGGAGAAATCGACAAATTGATTGTCAGCGCAGGTAAGAAAGCAAAGCGCATTACAGCTGAAATGGTTCAGGATAATATTGGAATATCTAAGGAATTTAATAACTTCGAGCTTACAAAGGCGATCTCCACAAAGGACTATCCCAAGACTTTGAGAATACTTAACTATTTCAGGAAAAACCCCAAAAATAACCCCGGTGTCATAACTACATCTGTGTTGCAGAAGTTTTTCAGTCAATTGGTTGTGGCTCATTACACACAAGATAAAAGTGACAAAGGCCTTATGGAAGCCCTTCAGCTGAAATCGCCCTATGCCTTGCGTGAGATACGCGATGGAATGCGAATGTACTCCCCACGCCAATCACTTGCATCCATCTCGGCATTGCGAGATTACGACTGCAAGAGTAAGGGAATTGGATCCTTGCAGAATGAATACGACCTGCAGCAGGAGCTCATCTTCAAGATATTCACAGTTTCTTGAGAATGACTGATTTCTGAGGTCAAATAATGGAAAACTGTGCAAATCTAAGATAAAGTTTTTTCTCACCGGCTTGGGTAAACTTTACAGTGATAACACCTTCTCCCATAACGAAATCAAGCTTTGTGATCACCCCTTCTCCCAATTTGGCATGAACAATACGTGTGCCGACGCTTACCTCATCAGGGGTATGCGTGCCACCAATTGGTTTTATTCCGCTTGATGAAGCTAATCCCATGGGAGTGGAGGTATTTCTCCGTGCAAAGGTTGAAGATACGAAATAATCTTTTTTTCTTGAATTGTCTTTTTCTCCAATTCTGTATGAATTGTATCTGTCAACAGGATTGATAAAGGTCCGGGTATGTGACTGATCAGATATATCCGACGATGTCTCATAAGCCACATATTTCTTACTGATTTCAGACAGGAAACGAGAAGGACGCGTCTGTACTGTCTGTCCATTGCGAAACCTTGTCTTTGCATAGGTGAGCACACAGGTATCTTTTGCCCTTGTCATGGCAACGTACAGAAGTCTACGTTCCTCCTCCACCTCGTCTGTTGAAGTCATTGACATGGCAGACGGAAGAAGTTCTTCCTCCACACCTACAACGAAGATATGCTTGAATTCAAGTCCCTTCGCAGCATGGCAAGTCATCAGAGTCACCTTTTCGTCGGAAGTATCTTCGGTTGAATCTTGATCCGTAGCAAGCATTACTTCAGAAAGGAATTCCTGCATGCCTACCCTCTCGACACCCTCCTCCTGGCGTGTATCGACAAAATCTTTCAGACCAGCCAGAAGTTCCTTAAGGTTCTCCTGTTTGCTGATTGATTCGGGAGTGTTATCATGGTTTAACACTGAGAGTAGACCACTTCTATTGTATATCAATTGACCGAGATAATAAGCGTCTGATCCCTTGGAATTATCATCAATAAATTCCTGGACCATATCTTTGAATGCTGTCAATTTCTTCAAAGTGCCTGCATTAACTGACACGCCTTTCCCTACAGGATCCTGAAGCACCTGCCAGATGCTGACTTCATACATGGAAGCTGCATCGGAAAGTTTCTTCATTGTGGTATCCCCAATGCCTCTTGCCGGGTAATTTATCACTCTTCGGAGAGCCTCGTCATCGTCGGGATTTATTGCAAGCCTGAAATAACATACTGCATCCTTTATTTCCTTTCGCTGATAGAAAGAAAGACCGCCATAAATACGATAGGAGATATTACGCTTTCTGAGAGATTCTTCAAGGGCACGGCTTTGGGCATTTGTACGGTAGAGAATAGCGTAGTCCTCATAAGAGTCATGACAGCTCAATCTGGATTTGGATATCATATTGGCAACAAGATACGCCTCCTCGATATCGGAATATGTGGAGAGAATTTTCACTCTCTCCCCCTCCTCATTTTCACTGAATACATTTTTTTTCATCTGCCGTGTATTCTTGTCGATGAGACTTCCTGCAGCATTGATTATGTTCTGTGTAGATCGGTAGTTTCTTTCAAGCTTGAATATTTTCAGTCCGGGATAACGCTTCTCCATGTTCAGGATATTCCCAATATTGGCACCTCTGAAAGAATATATGCTCTGAGCATCATCTCCCACCACACAGAGATTCTTATGGAGGGCTGCCAACTGAGAAATTATTAGATGCTGAGAGAAGTTTGTATCTTGATACTCATCTACAAGAATGTAGCGAAAAAATTCCTGATAATGCCTTCGTATATCAGGAAAATCACGAAGCAGGATGTTCATATAGACAAGGATATCATCGAAATCCATTGCATCTGCCCTCTTGCATCTTTCACAATAAATCTTGTAGATTCTTCCAGTCAGCGGACGCTTCGCCCTTTTATCAGCATTAAGATTATCTGAATCCTGCATATATTGGTCGGCATCAATGAGAGCGTTTTTTGCATTGGATATTACAGAATGGATAGTTGCCGGTTTATAAATCTTTTCATCAAGCGACAATTCCTTGATAATAGTCTTCAGAAGCGATCTTGAATCTGAAGTGTCATAGATTGTAAAGGCTGGTTTGAACCCGATTTCCTCAGCATGTTGCCTAAGAATTCTAAGGAATATTGAATGGAAAGTGCCCATTTTAAGACGGGAGGCTACCTTTTCTCCAACCAGACCTGTTATACGCTCCTTCATCTCCCTTGCAGCTTTGTTTGTGAATGTCAATGCAAGAATCCGCCACGGCTCATAACCGCTGCGCAACAAATCTACAATCTTATATGTCAGCACACGGGTCTTACCGGAACCGGCACCGGCAATCACCAATGCCGGGCCATCTTTATAGACTACCGCCTCACGTTGCTGATCATTTAGAAGGTCAAGGTAATTATAATTTATATCAGACATTTATAGGATTGGGTCATTGTTTATTATATATCCTCACTCCACTTGGGAATCATAGGAAGAAACGTATAAGAATCAGTATCGTAGTCCATCTCACAGCAGAAATGGCAGATTCCGTTACTTACAACAAGATAGCGAGACCGCAGCGTCATATTGTAACGCGCTATTTGGTCAAAAACATCTTGTGTTATCTCCACTGTAGGAGCCTTATACTCCACAATCACGGCTGGTGTTCCATCACTTCTAAAAACAACCGTATCGCATCTACGCCGGGTGTGGTTGAGAGTGATTGACACCTCATTGCTCATAAGAGATGCAGGATAGCCCAAAGAGCCCGACATCCAAGCTGTAAAATGTTGCCTTACATATTCTTCAGGAGTAAGGGCAATATATTTTTTCCTCAAGGGATCAAAAACCTTGAGGATATTTCTATCCAAGCGAAGCCTTAGCTCTATAGGGGGGAGATTTAATGGAGGCTGTTCTGTCACTTATAATGCGGATCGAAAATTGAATTGAGAAGGTGAGCAAGGCGAAGACCACCTTTCAGCAATTGCTGTTCCACAACAGGAGTCCATTCTGCTATGTAGTCATAGCTAATGTTAGTTCCTTCCGGAGTCTTGTCGTAGATTTGTGTAGCATAATAGAACGTTTCCTTTCCCCAATCGTCGGGATCAGATGTTGAAATAATTAAGGCTTCCTCATCTTTTGAGGCACGGTCAATCTGATTCTGCCATTCCGTAAAGGTCCAATTATGTGCAGATTCCACAACATCAGTATCCCATATTCCATGAAGATTTTTATCTCTATTAAAATATTTCACCTTCACGCCGTTTCCACCACGGTCAGAAAGATGCCCCATGTGCATAGGCTGATGAATGTCACCTACGAAATGAACCAGAAGCTTAAGGGCAAGTTGCTTTTCCTCAAGAGTTGAGTTTGGATCGGCAAGCACCCCATATTGACTTTTTATTGCAGTGGTGACATCACCATTTTCATTTCTTGGAAATTTATCATAATCTTGACCGGCATCGATATTACGGTAATGCCATGTCTTTGTATATTCATATTGAGGGGTATGGCATGCATTGTCTGCCCAGTTTGACCAGTAGACAATAGATTTTCCTCCGAATATTGAATCGCAGGCTGCTTTTGCAGCCGGAGTCAGATGTTTTTCAGCTATGAAGGCTGTCACGTCATGTCCTTTCTGACCCCAACCGAAAGCTGAAACAGAAATTGACAGCATGACTCCTAAGGAAAGTAACGTTTTATTGCTCATAATGTTATGTTTATTATAATGTATATATAATATGTATATTATGTTACAAAATTAACTAAATATCTTTAATTTCGCAATTTTATTTGGTAAAAAATTCACACAATAATTAGCAATTTTTCACTTCATTTGTTATAGTAACATAACATATTTGTAAAATACTTAATTTGATAATTATGAAAAGCAAGAATTTGACTTATACAGGGATCATCACCTTGATTTTAGGAATAGCACTATTGTTCATGCAGGCAACAGCCATTAATATAGTGGTGATGGTCATAGGAGGTGCATTTGTACTCTCTGCATTAATAGATCTGATAGTTGTATTTCATAGCAAGGCCACACTCGAAGTCAACGGTGAGAGAAAATCAGCTGAATCCATATCCATAATATCAACACTTACAGCGGTTGCGACAGGTGCACTTGGTATATGGATGCTTCTAAAACCAGGAAGTTTCAGTGCATTGCTTGTCTATGTGTTTGCGGCCATCATCCTGCTTGCAGGTCTATATCATATATGTATGCTTGGATTTGGCTTTAAGAATGCCAGATTTCCATTCGCATTCTATATCCTTCCCTTGCTCCTCGTGGCAGCCGGTATAGTTATTCTGATCATGGGTCCGGTAAGAATGATGAATGCCATCGTGCTCGTGACAGGTATTTCGTTGATTGTCTATTCTGTATGTAATTTCATTGAAGCCGCTGGAGAAAGCAATTACAAGAGAATTGAAAATTAACAATTTTAGAATTATTGAATTCATCTTTTGCAGGCAATATAATTAGATCCCGTCTCATAAGATTTGAGTTCAATTTATGTCAATATCTTAAAAAAGTTACCTCAGCCCGTTTTTGGACGGTGCTTTCCGCCAAGTCTCGTCAGTCATGATGCCAGTATCGTGACTGACGAGACTCGCTAAAATCCCTCTCCTAAAACCGCCCTCCATCCGTTCATTTCCGTGCTTGAAAAAGGTCTGCGCAAAAAAAGATGCACAGCAGATAAATCGGTTCATACCTGAGTAGTTACAATAATTTGCTTAAGTTAAAGCATCATCTCTTAGAGGTTCATGAAGCAGAATTGCAAGAAGAAAAGAAGACAAGTAGAGAGCATGTTTAGCTGAATAACCTATTGTAATAAAATATTTCTTGGTCAAATAGTTCATTTAGTTAGTAGACAAAGACTTGCTAATAATCAAATTTTAATGAATGTAACGCAGTGTGATGTCATGTTATTTGCAAAACAGTGTTATTTTACCTAACTTTGCAACCATGAAAATAAGATTCGCACTCATATTGTCAATGTTTCTGATAATCACCGGATGTGACTACAGAAACGCTCGCAAAACACTCGTGGAGGCCGACAGTCTGATAAACGAGTATCCGGATTCTGCACTTAAGATACTGGAACAACTGGACAGTCGTGATGCAGACGCTGAGACTCGGTCCTGGCATGCACTGCTGCTCGTAAAGGCCAATGAGAAAGCTTTGAAACGCTTTCACAATGATTCTCTGACAGCAATGGCGGCTGATTATTTCAGGGGGCGTGGAGACAGCCTTGAAATTCAGGCTCTGTATTATAACGGAGTTATCAATGGCTATAATAAAAAGTATGCTGATGCCCTGATTTCTCTGATCGAAGCAGCCAAGAAGGCTAATGACGCTGGAGATAATTTTTATTGCGGCATGGCATATCGTGAGCAGGCAGATATATACCGTTCACTGTTAGTTGAGTCTAAACATCTTGAATATGCTGATTCTGCACGTTTTTATTTCATCCTTGCCAATAAACCTGTGCATGCCATTGGAGAGGAACTTTCGCTTGCTGAAGCCCTTATTTCGCTCAATCGAGTGGACAGCGCACTTAGGGTGTTGGAATCGGTACGTCTCAATCCGGAGATGAAAGATGCTCCGGCTTTCAATGCCGCCTACCATCGCGCAATGTCAAACGCAAGACTAAAGCGTAAGGAGTATCAGGCAGCTATCAATCATCTTGATTCAGTGGAAATGTTCGCTTATGAGCTGACTTCTAAAGAATGGTCGAAAAAAGCACGCATCTTCTGCTCCATAGGAGACTATAATTCCGCCTCTCAGGCACTTGAAGAGGCAACGGTGTATATGTTTGAGCCAACGGACACCGCAGAACTTAATCTAAGTGCAGCAATATTGGCGGCTGGACTCCATGACTATCGCACTGCCTACGAGTCTTTCAGCCGATATTACGGCGAATATGTGGTGACACATCAGCATCTGCTTACACATCCCTATACATCGATAGTCAGCGACTACTATAAAGAGCAGTCTGAACGCAGACATAAGGAACTCGGCACTACACGCAGGATGATGTGGATGGCGGCTGCAATTGCGATACTTCTTGCTACGCTAATAGTTGCTGTCACTGTCTTCTACCACCGTCTTCTCAGAGAGAAGGCGGACCAAAGCGAAATGCTTGTCTCTGACATCGCAAACTCCAGAAGTTAATTGACAGGCATAATGCAGAAGATAAATCTAAGCATGAATCGTCGGTAGTGAAAAAACAACCGCCGCGCCATTATGCAATTATCAACTCACTGTGCGAACTTTCGAGCTGTGTGCCTGAGACAAGCGATGGATATGCAATACTTGGTAAGAACGTCACAAGGCTTATCTCAACGCTACACAGTGAGGAAACAATGGCGGGAATTGAGAGTTTTGTAAATGATTACTTCGACAACGTCATGGTGCGCTTCAGGGATCAGTATCCGGACATGACCGAACGTAACTACCGCTTCGCGATGCTCTCTTTCGCAGATTTTTCAATACAGTCGATAACGACTATCCTTGAGCTAAAATCAACCGGAGCTGCCCGAACAATGCGACATCGCATAAAGAAACATATAGAAGAACATCAGGCAAAAGACAGAGAGTTCTTCCTATCCAGACTCTAAATAAATGATCAACTATAAAATATGAGTCAGGAAACAATGGCCCTACATCGATGTGAGATCAAATATATATTATGAAATTAAAGTATTGACTTATGAAAAAAACAGCGATTTTTACGGCGATTCTCATTTTCGCCGCGTTCACATCACAAGCAATAATCGTAAATCCCTTGGACTATAAAGATACAGAGAAAGCTTATAATGATTATGTTGAACTTCTTAAGCAACATGATGTCTTCATCACTTTACCTCCAAATTTTTCTCCAGAAAGCATAAGAGGTCTCTCAGATGTTAAGACTTCATTGGGCAATGGCGCAGAAAACATAAATGTACACTGCCAACCTATCGATATAGGAGCAATTGTAGAAGACGACAGTTGCAAGGTTGCTATCTGCTACCCACAGATAATGATGAATGTTCCGGGCAGACCTGAACCTATTTACTTTTCGACTGTACACGGGAGTTCAAAAATAGAAGCTGATCTTAGAATGATCAATGAAGACATGCACCTTGATGTACGACCAATGATCAATATAATTGCTGAAGAAGATATGTCGCAATACGCTAATGCAGATACAGTTGCAATATATAACTTTGCGACACGAAACCCATTCATGGACAATTATAACGTAGGAGTCGGCATCTATCTAAGGAAAAAGAACCATCCTGCCATTCTCCTAAGAGTAATGTATAATAGGAAGAATGATAAAGATAAGGAAAAGTTTATTCGTGAGGCTCTTGACAATATTCGTTTCGGCGACAATCCATCTACCACTTTTGAGGAATTTGAGAAAAAGGAAATGAATTTTTTTCAGCGGGATTTCCGCTTTCCTTCACATTACCCGGTATTTACCGGAATCCTTGCCGACATCAACGATGAGACCCTTGAGGAAATCAAACGGGTTAAGGCCTGGTGTGAGGCTCATGGAATGAAAGAACTCCCTAAAGTTGACGATGATATGCTTGAAGCATTAAACAGACGAAAGGAATCTCAACGCTATAATTATACATTAGCGGATTCGATACTGAATTCTGATATACCTGACGATAAAAAGATCCTTAAACCATTTATGTGTGACAGCCGAGCTCAATTTCCCGGAGATGATGAATTCATGAGTGCATACAGAGAATGGCTTAATAAACACATAATCTACCCCAAGGATGCTTTGGCTGATGGTATAGAGGGAAACGTCATGGTAAACTTTACAGTATGTTCTGACGGATCTATCAAAGATATTGCTATTAGCAATAAAAGTGGCAGCAAACCTGGAGAAGAATCGCTGAAGCAAGAAGCCATCAGGCTTTTTAAAACAATGCCTCGCTGGACACCCGCGACATATAAGGGTAAAGCTGTAAATTCTCGCGAAATACGTTACGTAAATTTCAAAATACCACAAACGAAACCTCACACAGATGTTCCGACTGGTATCAAACAGATAGCAGAAGAAAAACGATATCCTCAATATATTTATGACATGAAAAGTATCCCGGGGGCTCCCGTTTTTAAAGGTGGCTCACAAGGCCTTGAAAAGTGGATTCAAGAGCATATACAATATCCTTCAGATGCAGTAAAAGCTAAAATCGAGGGTCGCGTAATTGTTGAATTCATAATTGACAAAAATGGCGCGGTCACTTTTCCGAAAGTAGTTAGAGGAATCAACGATGAACTAAATAACGAAGCACTTAGAGTCATAAAGAGTCTGCCACGCTGGACACCTGGATATGCTCATGGGAGACCGGCAAACACAAGATACACTTATCCGGTTACTTTCAAACTCGCTAAAGCGAAGTAGTCAGAGAATAGATGAGAACCTTACATCTCTCGCTCCGTCGCAAAATCTATAAGGTGAGATTCCTACACTGCAAGAAGAAATTCATAATGAGCAGCTGTATAAAAAAAATATAGAGGCCCCACCATTTATGGAGTCTCTATATTTTTATGAGGCTTGAGTGACTATGACAAGGGTTTGATGGAGATGGCATAGCCCCCTCCGGCTATTGCCTTTAGAGAAAGTTTTGTTTTGGATGTGACCGTCTTCTTGGTGATTGTATATCGTGTCTGACCGTCTACCGTGTTTGCATCCGGACTCTCTGCGTAGATAGTAGCCTCATATTTGCGTCCGGGATCAAGGAATGACAATTCAATATTACTCTTTCGATCTGCTGTGTCGGCAGTGCTACCGACATACCATTCATCGGAGTTTTTGTCTTTGCGCGCGATAGTCACATAGTCCATAGGTTCTGCCTCAAGATAGACGCTTCTCTCCCACTCTACAGGCACATCCTTTATAAACTGGAATGCATCCATGTGCTTTTCGTAGTGTTCCGGGAGGTCGGCAGCCATCATAAGCGGGCTGTACATAGTTACATACAGAGCGAGTTGACCGGGAATTGTAGATGCAACGATACTCTTGTTGTAGGGAGTGAATGTGCTGAGGTCAAATTCAAAGATTCCCGGTGTAAAATCCATGGGGCCTCCTTGAAGTCTCGTAAAGGGAAGGATTGAAGTGTGCCATTTATCGTTGCCGCCCATGGCGTGATATTCTGTGCCTCGTGCGCTTTCATTACCTATAAGATTTGGATAAGTCCTTGCCAATCCGGTAGGTCGGGTAGCCTCATGAGCATTAACCATTATCTTGTGTTTGGCAGCTTCCTTCACGGCATGGAGATAATGGTTGTTGAGCCATTGGGAATAATGGTGCTCTCCTCTTGGGATGATATTTCCAACATAACCGCTTTTGACAGCATTATATCCATTTTCATTCATAAATCTGTAAGCATCCTCCATGTGTCGCTCATAATTGCGGATCGATGAGGATGTCTCATGATGCATCATCAGCCTTACACCTTTGCTGTGGGCATAATCATTCAAAGCCTTCAGATCAAAATCAGGGTATGGTGTGAGGAAATCGAACACATAATCTTTTGACTGTCCAAACCAGTCTTCCCATCCTTGGTTCCATCCTTCTACAAGCACCTGGTCAAAGCCATGCTCAGCTGCAAAGTCAATATAACGCTTCACCTTTTCTGTATTGGCACTATGCCTTCCATTAGGTTTGGTTTTTGTGTAGTCGGTTTCTCCCAGTTTTACGGAATAAACGTCATCGGTATAGTTCCAAGTTCCTGCACCTGAGATCATTTCCCACCACACTCCAATATATTTCACAGGTTTAATCCAGGATGTATCTTCATAAGCTGTCGGCTCGTTTAGATTGTAGATAAGTCGCGAGGCAAGGATGTCGCGGGCATCATCTGTGATGATGGCAGTGCGCCACGGTGTTCTTGTAGGAGTCTGCATATATCCCTTAAGGCCTTGGTTATCCGGTGTAAGCCATGACTTGAATGTCATTGTGGTGTCGTTTAGATTAAGATGCATCGTCGGATAATCGATCGTCCCTGCTTCATGCAGGTTAATATAAATTCCGTCGTCGGTCTTTAGTTGAAGGGCTGTCTGTACACCTGTAGGAGAAAAAGGTGTAGTCGATGCATTGTCAGGATTCACCTTGCTTGGGAAAAGTCCCCTTATCTCGCTAAGCTTCGACTTAGTGTAGTTATATTCCTGAGTGTCATAGTCACCCGGAATCCAATATGCAGTATGATCTCCGGTCATTGCAAATTCTGTTTCTTCCTCTTCTATCACAAAGTAGTTTAGATTAGGCTGTTCGGGAAATTCATAACGGAATCCGAAACCATCATCGTAAACCCTGAACCGTATATTCATCTTACGTTGAAACTGAGGCTGAACAAGATTTACGATCATTTCATTATATCTATTTCTGATTTCAGTTTCCTCACCCCACACCGGTTGCCATGTCTCATCAACCAAATCAATCATCTCAACATTGGAGATAACAAATCCATCTTTCAGCGTAAGAGCGTCTGCCCCCGCTTTCTTACCCTGTTGGTCAAAAGTGTTGCGACCGGTGTCGCTGAAAAGGCTAAAGCCAAGATGGGAAGGGGCAATCACCTCTTTCCCCTTAAAATCAACCCAATAGGTAGGTTTACCATCTTGAATCTCAAAATTAAGTTTAATATCTCCATCCGGAGAAGTTACAATTTCAGGCGCTGCAAGCAGCATCAGCGGCATTGAAATAAATTGCAAAAGAAATAGTTTCCTTATCATAATAATTAATTTATCTTTTTTTGATCCCTGTCTTCTTAATTACCTATTATACCTGTTCTCTTCCTAAGACATTCCGGACAACCGTGTCCCATTGCCTTAGTTCGATTCTTCATAGTGTATTCATGACCGCAGACCTCACATTTATATGTTTTGATTTCATCCGGATAGTCAAAATCGTTATTTGCCCTTTTTCCCGGATTTGAATCAGAGGGTCGTGATAGGTCAAGTTCCTGCCAATTTGGTATAGCTTTCCATTGGTCGATGCTACCCCAAGAAGCATTGATACGTTCTTGAACGTCATTTGCAATCCACCACATCGGTCCAAGCTTCGGGGTTTTGGCAACCATTCCCATGAATAATTTTATGATAAAAGCCGGAGCGATGGGAGCAAGAGAAAAATACCAGGGTAATTCTGATTTCATCTGTTTGAAATACTCTTTGGGTGTGTCACCTTTCCTGAAATGCAGAATATCTTCAAGTTCATCTGAATCTGAGAACCAAAAGCCGTGGAAATTACCGGTTGCAAACCAGTTGGAATTGAATATTTTTTCCGGAGGTGGGCATCCCATCGCCTCCAGAAGAGTACATTCAAATTCATAGTTGGTCATGCGGTAGGCTGCTCCCCCACCTATATTGTAGCATTTATTCCAAAAGGAATCGGGAACCTCGTCGCGACAAAGTCTTTCAAGCAGTCTGCCGGAATCATCAGCAGTGACCCATTCAAGAGTTCCGCGAATCGGCACATGAAAAGAAATTGGATCCGATGCATTCTTAAGCAATCCGCTGTGCAGAATGCCCGTCTGTCGAAGTGATACCCACCACCTAAGGTCAGAATCCATCAGAATGCGTTCTGATTCAGTCTTTGAATAGGCGTAAGCATCAAAAAGTGCCGGCGTCAAGGAATCTCCACATTGGCCCCAATGATTAGGGACTTCTCGGTTACCATATTGCGACACGGAGCCGATATATACAATCTTTAACTCATCTTTTCGCGGCATAGCGGCTTCAATAATATTTTGTATGGCCCCGACATTGGTCTTTATTGTTTTTTCAGGATGCCAATCTGCTGCCGGAGAAACCATTCCTCCGACGTGAAGCACTATATCAGCATTGTCAACACCCTTTTTCACGGCTTCCTTGTCAAGGAGATCTCCCCATATCACTTTTACCCCCTTATCAAGATAAGGCGCGAGTTTCTTCCTGTTTATTTTACTGTCGCGGGCCAACACATTAACATCGTATCTTCCCGGCTCAGACGTCAGTTCTCTCAATCCGTGAGAACCCATCACTCCGGTTGCTCCCGTCAGAAATACTCTTTTCATAGCATGCAATCTGTTTTCCAACTCAGCTGCATCGAAGATCTCCTCATATTCATTGCTCTTGTAAATCTCGGAATTCTTATTCAGCTTATCCATATTCTTAATCAAAAGCATTAACCGTTCTATTTCATCTCCTTGTCACGATAGTTGATGTTGGTGACGGGCATATTGTCTCCAAGAACTGCATTCAGGAAGCGAAGTAGGATATGTTTGTTCTCCTTAGTACCGAAAATCTTCTTGAATCCATAATCGGTCTGAAGATTTATGAAAGTGGTCTCGATTTTCATCTGTTTCACATTTGAGGCACTAAATTAACAAAATAATTGGACTAATGCAAATTTCATTATTATTTTTCACGTGAAAACATGATTACATCAAATCCAACATCCCCCTCCCGTCCCGCACTTTCTCCGCTCCTCCCCCTCATTCATCATTAAAGGTTATTTTGCTCAGGAATGAATGGGCGGTTCTCTCGTCTTAAAATAGGGTGTTCATGCTCCGGTGAATCCAGTTTATCAGAGATATCATAGCTATCAGAGATATCCTATTTTAACAATCATGAATTTTCTAATTACATTGATTGCTCTGATAAGAAGAATCCTCCTGATATCTTTGATTGCTCTGATGTCTCTGATAGGTTTGATTATTTCGAACTGCCAAGCGTGCTCTATACATCTCCTCCTTGATTCCCCCTTTTTCAAGAAATTTTGCTTTTGCCCTTTCAATAACACAATAAAGCATATAATCAAGTTGATGGCAAAGAGTCAGAGCAATGTTACAAAAGGCTTCCGGCGATCTCATTCGCAATCTTTGAAGATAATCCGATGGAGTGTCATGTTTCTTTGCAAATTTCCTTACCTGCAATGTCCGTTCATCATCTTTACTCCAAATCTCCAAGCCATTATGTCGGCAAAAATCTCTATAATCTTCTCTAAGTTCTCCAAGACTGGCTTTAGCAACATTCGTCAATTTAATTTCAGTTTCCCTTGATGTTGAAGCTGCCATTGATCCTTCCACAATATTCTGCTTACAACTACGCGCTGCCTGCACCATCTGATCTACAGTCCTATCATGGTATCTGTCAAGATAAATTTTAACAAACAGATCCGTGATATCCACAACTATCAAAGATAATTTATAGACATTCCATTCCTCATATTTCCCAGTCAATGCTATAAAATCAGTATCTCCCATAAATCAGGTAATTTAAACATACCATCAAAATACGGTCGGTTTGAAATATTAACCGACCTGTGATAATGTCTATTCAATTTGACGCAAATTTACTGATTTTTTGCAAATTTTCATAATAAATCAATTTTTTTCTCTATTTTTCACCACTATTTCCTTGTCAATAAATTCGATAAATTAAAGAAAGAGCCCGAACTCTCATTGAATTCAGACTCTAAAAATTATTAATGCAAATTTCAATATGGTTTTTCCGTGAAAACAGAATTATAAGCATATATTATTCAGTAATAGCCCCAATAATACTGTTTGCCTGCCTTTATATCTATTAACAATTTATGATGCATCCATGGGATTTAGAATAAACTGACCTCAATATGAGCGAGGTTTATCACACTCTATGTTTATCTGGGACTTCAAATTCTGCCACAACTTGTGACAAAATCTTTGATAACATAAGAAAAAACGTATAATAAAGTAGTATTTAGTATTATATTCATTCAATATGTATTGATCACTAATCAGTTCTGGCACAAAAAGCCAATAGAAGAAAAAAAATTAATAACAAGTAAGAAATAACTAAAATTCGTCCTTGTCTTTTATCCTCTTCTTCCTGTTGCTTCTCATATTCCACTTTCTTCTTCTCCTCCTCCTTCTTCTTTTCCTCTTGATATTCCAATTTTTGGTTATCAGAAAGGATATCAATATTACAGTTTCGGATTAGATACCATTGGATATTCTCATACGAAAGAAGGTTCTTTCCAGATTCAATCTTATCTATTAAGAAGCAGTACTCCCGCGTTCCATCAAGATTCAAAATCAATAGATTTTTATCGCAAAAAACAATCCGAAAAAGCAAAGAAGATGTTCCGGTGTCTATAATAATAGAGGAATTTACAGTAATATATTGCCATTGATAGTTTTTGGTCATTCCATTTATTGAATTGATAAGAGTTCCTTTCTTCAAAAAGATGAACTTTTCTGTAATATCACCTTCATCGGTATAAACTGTCCATTCCTTATTCTGAATCATAGCAACAGAGTCCAACTTATTGTTGAGGCTAATTGCATCCTTTAAAGAATTGATAATAAATGTTTTCATATCTACTATTCTCAGTAAGCTGACCTTGAGATTTAGTGTTTTGCAGTAATTATGCTTATCATATCATTTGTGTGATCGGTAAGTAGAATACCGAGCAGTTCTGGTGATACTGCCAGGATATCATTTTCCTTTATATCGATATCAGAAAAGGAATGACAAATCGGCTCCTGTCTTTCCGACGGGAGCGGTGAGCCGGCAAACGGCATACTCATAGCATCCTCAGCCATGATGACAGCTAAGGATCAATGAGTGCCGATGCAGTATGGGTATGAGAAGGGTGTAATCTCTCCATTGCTGAATGACATTCGATTAGTTACACAACTTGCGAATGCCACAGCTCGTAAATCACTTCCTAGGAATGCAAAAACATGGACGCTTTGCCCATGATGCAGTCCTAGGAAAACTGTTACGAACGGCAAGTCACGCCCATGTAGTTCACATGGACGTTTGCGACTTATTCTCGTTCGTAAAAATGAAATTTCCTAGGTCTCATCATGTACGGAACAAATAGCAAACGCTAATATCTTTTTTGAGTCTCCTCCGAGGCTCTATGTCCTGCAATCTTTAGATTGCAACCGCAAATTTAATAAAAATTCCGACATTCCCCAAATTTTTTTCTTTTCCTGTCTCCAGTTTTCCATTAGCCGCACTATTTTCTTTCAATCATGTCCTTCTTGTTTGAAAAAACCATCGAATGATAGATCCTCGTCGATTTCCGGCCAATGTATTCCATAATAGGAGACGGTGTAATTCTCTAATTTATCCTTTGGTGCATTCCTTAGTCTTGTGTAGGCAGCCAGCGGCTCCGATGCCTGAAGTCCATCGTTTGTCTCAATCCAGATGGCATCATCTGTTATCCATATCCTATCTATATCTTCCCTATTCATTCCAATATCCTATTTCTTAAACACTTCATTCCATCTTTCTATTATAATATCTTTATTCTCCTCTATAATCGATTCAATCATCCTCAATTCATTCTTTTTGAATCCATGGTTGTATACTAATTCCAGTGTCAATACATTATATTTAGCTTCTGATTCAGCTTTGCTTATATGCACATGAACTGGATCATGCTCATTCGACTAAAAGAAGAACCTAAATCCAAGTAGATAAAATAATGTGGGCATATTCTATTAATTTTGTTTTCTGCAAATTTAATAAAAATTCTGCATTTTGCAATGGTTTTGGTCGGATTCTTTGCAGGCTTCTCGCATCCGAAACTATAGTCTCACCTTAACAGACTTAGACCCCGTCTCATAAGATTTGAGAGGCCCCGGGGAAGCTGGGTTGGGATGA
>CAYQXG010000043.1:0-26492 GCA_964421525.1 uncultured Sangeribacter sp.
CAATTCGGCTGCGCGAGCAACGGAAAGTGATGGAACGGCTCTTCTTCCTTGGTGCTTACAAGCACCTAAAGCCAAACATAGATTGCATCCCGTTTGCAATATTTGATAGTCAGCAATGACTGTTCTTGCAGTGCTTAGCTTCGCAAGTAACAGTTATGTGCAGATGTAAAATATGCAATAAATGAAAACGGATGTAAATGCCCACCTCGAATACGAGCCGGTACACATTGGGAAAATTATTGAAGAGGAACTGCGCCGTCAGAAGCGCACAGTGACATGGCTCAGCCGCAAGATCCATTGCGACCGCCGCAACATCTACGACATATTCTCCCGCCCCAATATCGACACCAATCTCCTGATGCGACTCAGCTTAGCCCTACATACTGACTTCTTCTCCTATTATTCCAATAATCTACACCGACCTGATAATTTACAACTTATACCAATAACCCATATAAATCAAGATAGCGAGTAGCAGAAAATAAAAATCTCGGTCATTAAAAATCATCCATTGTTCACCCAAGTTAACGGATGCATCTATTTAGACCCCATCTCATAAGATTCGAGAGGCCCCGGGGCTCTTAAAATCTTTATGAGACGGGGTCTTACTCTAATTATTAAATTCGGATATATAGAAAGCAACTTGTTTTTCTAATATTGGAAGTTCTGTTTCTGCTATTTCTTTTACTATTCCCGGACTAATATGATAATATCCATGTACAAGAAGATGGCGCATCCTGACAATTTCATTCCAAGCGGTAGCAGGATGGCTTAAAACAAATTCATGCGAAAGCATGTAGGCAGCCTCTCCTATAATTTCGAGATTCTTTACGAGACCAAAGAATTCTATAGATTTTGGACTCAACAATGGGATTTCATTATTCGGATAATAAGATTTTATCCTTTCGCAAGCTTCCAGAATATGGAGCAGACGCAACTGATCTCTAAGCGGTTCTCTCATATATCAGCACTTTGTCTCGATTCACGTATGGCAAAACGTATGGATCCAATGTGGAGACTTCTACAAGGTCTATCTTTCTATTGGAAATGGCCTCAAGGTCGTTGATAAAGCGGAAATACTTAAAACCCAATTTGATCCCTTTGGTAAACTGCACCAAGATATCAATATCGCTGTGATCCGTCTCTTCTCCACGGGCAAAAGAACCGAAAATCCATGCCTTGTCAATAGGCATAGAAGCAAGATATGTCTTGATATCTCTCAAGAGTGAAGTGTTCATTTACGTCCCGCTTTATTTAATAATTAAGTGTCTTACCTATATAACACCTTTTTTAATCTGTTTGTTGCTGTACCCTCAGCCATCAAGAACCGGATAATTAATGGGCTCTAATTGTAACTCCGGATATCTACTAAATTTTTCCAAATCCCCTTAATTTTAATTAATTATTATCTTAATTATATTTCATTAATAATCCGCAAATTATATAAGTGTGTTATATCTTTGCAAAGTGGGAATTATCCCTCTTTACGAAAAACAATCTTAAAAACACACAATTATGGAAAAGGAAAAGAAATCTTACTACGTCAACATGATCGAGGCCAAAGACGGAAAAATGGCTGAGGTGTTGAACTTCAACTTCGGTGGTCATCACGACATCGCCGCTATGGTTGAAAAATCCAAATCTCTTGGCTTTGCCAAAGACAAACATGCAAAGGAATTTGTACTTGCAATGCGTTTGATGCATCATGTAATCAAGAAAAACTCCGACAATCCCCTCTTCGCTCAGTTTGCATCTCAGTTCGAGGCTTTCAAGCAGGAGGTGAAGAGCAAGGTTGGTTGCGGATGCAACTGCAAGAACTAAACAGTTTATTAAGACCCCGAAATCTTTATGAGACGGGGTCTAAAACATCACAAGGGATATGCAATGATGCATATCCCTTTTTTTTTGACAATACGTGGGAAAAAAGAAGACCTGGGAGCATAGAAATGAGAGCGTGGATGTTATTAAGATATGGAACAGATGGCTGATTTTGCTATCACAAACCAAACAAGGATGAACACATCATTTACAGGAGAGATAATATCACTGATAGTGGCAGTGTCATGGACAGTGACAGCCCTTGCGGCAGAGAAGGCGAGCCGATATGCGTCAGCCTTAACGATGAATGTGGTAAGGATGTGCATAGCGATTCCGATATTCTTTTTGTTGCTTTGGATTACAACAGGGTCTTGTCTGCCACTCTATGCCAATGCCGAGACTTGGATGTGGCTGTCGGTTGCGGGCCTTGTGGGCTACGTATTCGGTGATATCTGTCTTTTCAGGGCCTATCAAGAGATGGGGTCGAGATATGGCCAACTTTTTATGACGTTTGCTCCAATCTTTTCAGCCATAGGGGGATATTTTGTATTCGGAGAGGCGCTGAAAGGCGTCACATGGATAGCTATCATTCTGATATTGACAGGTATAGGCATGTCGATATTAGGAAAATCTCCCGAGTCGGGATCAAGGCGCCATCTGCAATTGAAGATAACGCCGTTGGCTGCTCTTTTGGGAATAGGCGCGGCCATGGGGCAAGGAATCGGTCTTGTGATCAGTAAGATCGGTATGATAAGTTATGAAATGTCGCTGCCTGCCGAAGTTGGGAAGGATAGCGTGATGATGCCTTTTGCCGCCACATTGATCAGGTGCCTGGCAGCGATCATAGGGTTTGCTATAATCGCGTATTTCAGGCATGAATTTAAGGAGGTGCCTAAGATGATGAAGAATAAGAAAGCCATGATAGCCATGACAATAGCCACAGTGTTCGGCCCTGTGTTAGGAGTCAGTCTGTCGTTGCTGGCAGTGCTCTACACATCCACCGGAATTGCCGCAACGTTAATGGCGCTCGTTCCGATACTCATCTTGCTTCCCTCAGCAATCTTCCTGCATCAACGGATATCGGCAATGGATATAGTCGGTGCCATAACAGCTGTGGCCGGCGTTGCCCTGATTTTCCTGTAATAAAATCAGACTCGTTGACAACTGGCGCCAACGATCTAAGACCCCGCTAATAGTGTGAAATAAAAACACACACTTTTGTCTTGGTGGTATTTAAAATATGTAGTAATTTTGCATCGTCCTCGTCACATACCTCGGTATGCTCCTTACAAAAATTATCCAACCCTGCGACCCCGGTGGCTCTGAAATTTTATGAGATGGGGTCTTAAATTTTATGATATTATGAAACTTAAATCAGTTCACATTTTAACTGTTGCGTCTATAGCCTCTGTCTGCATATCGGCATTTGCTACAGACCCTGTATCTTCGCCCGTCACGTCTCCTATCATGCTGAGCCGGTCAGACTCCTTTGTCCCTGCATCCTTCTCGGCTGATGGAAATCCAATGCTGTCGTTCACTTCTTTTGATGAAACCGAAGGCACGGCAGAGGTTCAGGTTCTCGATGCATCCATAGAGTATGCAGCATCGTTTACGGTACCTGCTGATCCACATCTGAATTATGTAAGTAGATACGGAGAAGTAATGCAAAACATGTATTGGGAGAAGATAGAAAGAGACACCCTTAATCTTAAATCTGACGAGTTGAAGGATTATCTGAAGAAGCTGGATTATGATTTTATAATGAAATACTGTCTTAACCATGGCACTTCTGCCGGAGCAGTCTACGGAAATAAGGACACTTCTTATGAGGTGCTTCCGAATGGAGAAAAGGTAATAAAGCATTTTATCTATGATTGTGATAAATACGTTATAGAGGTGACATGCAGCGGTAGCTGCAAACCGGAAATAACGTTTGATGTCTTAGAAGAACGAAATTACTATGTCGATTCGCCTTTGGCACGGATGTCTCTTTTGGATTATGACAAGGGGACCTCGACCATAGGACAGATAGCAGTGACCCAGACCCTATTCAACAATGATCCTGATTTTGAATATGTATCCCCTTTATATGAGGGAGGCGATGATTATTCGTTTGATGTGGATAAACTCAAATGGGATAATGGAGCCACAGGTTATTTATATGACTATGGATCATATTTTGCCTTTTGGGCAGATAGTAAGAACGACGTAAAGGAACCCGGCCGATGCGCAGGATTCTCAATCAGGAAGCAGAACGGAGCTGAAGTGCAGACTGTAAAGTTTGAGAAAGACTATACTCCTGAAAATCAAAGATACGTCTCTATGTCTATAATAATCATCGGGGGAAAGAAATACCTATCCTGCAACCTTGTGAACGACAAAACCTCATATACAGTTTTGTATGAGATAAAAAAAGGAGAGAATAGCGTAAGGCAAGTTGGTGCGTTCAAGACAGGAGTTCATCCGACATTGGTAACGAGAGGTCAAAACGTGATGGTGGATTTTGAAAATCCCGATAATGATCAGATTTCTGTATCAGTCACAGATCTTACCGGTAAGGTAGTCTACAACAAATCCGTAAATTCCGGAATAGAGAGTCTTGCCATTCCTTCGGAATCAATGTCTAACGGGATGAACATAGTAACAGTTTATGATAACAGTCAACCGAAAAGCAGCACAAAGGTAATGGTTAGATAAATAGGATGCAACTGCAAGAACTCAACAGTTTATTAAACATCAAAAGGGATGTGCAATGATGCATATCCCTTTTTTTTGACAATAAGTGGGATAAAATGGAGACTTGGGAGCATAGAAATGAGAGCGTGGATGTTATGCAATACCAGTGTGAAACACAGCCAAAATTGTTCATGACAGCAAACACAAAACGATTATTGTAATGATTATTCTCTCAAAATGATTATTATAATAATTATTTTCGCAAAATGATTATTGTAATGATTATTTTTTATTATCTTTGCAGTCGAGAAAAATATTTGACTCATGGAAACCCTAAAACGAAAGTATCTTCGCCTACTAAAACTTACCTCAACCAAGCACATAAGGGAAATATACAACAGGATATCCTGGGAAACTCGACTGATAGGCATAAAGGGAGCACGTGGCGTTGGCAAAACCACGCTTCTGCTACAGCGCATCAAACTTTCCTTCCCTGACACGTCAAAAGCACTGTATGTCTCCCTCGACGATATATGGTTTGCCAGCCATACCCTGACGGATCTCGGCGATATGGCAGAAGCGGAAGGCATCACCCATCTCTTCATCGACGAAGTACATAGAATGCCTGATTGGGAACGCCAAATGAAAAATCTTTATGACTTCTTTCCCAACATCAAGATTGCCTTTACCGGAAGTTCTCTGCTGATAATCGACCATTCCATCGCAGACCTCTCACGACGTTGTTTATTATACGACATGCGCGGGCTCTCTTTCCGTGAGTTTCTTGAATTTCAGGGAATGGCTTTCAAATCATATAGTCTCCAGGATATTCTATACAAGCACATGAGCATAGCATCGGAAATAATAACCCAAATTGATATTCTCCCGCTCTTCCATAAATATCTGAGACATGGTTTCTATCCGTTCTATACTACGGAAACAGAAACAGACTACCTCATAAGAGTCAACAATATGATTACAAGCGTAATCGACTTTGATATTCCCGCAGTTGACAACGTAGAATACGCCACTTTGTTGAAAGCAAAACATCTCCTCACCATAATCGCCACCCAGACTCCATCACCACTGAATGCCAAACTGACATCGGAAATGTTAGGGGTGACCCCAAATCAGCTGGTGAAGATCCTTTCGTTGCTTGAGCGCTCACAGATATTGAGACTTTTATACTACAACAATGAGCGCAATCCCAAGTCGATGGCTAAACCACAAAAAGTGATTTTCGACAATCCATCCATAATCAATGCCCTCGGACAAGCCGATAAGGGGAAGCTTCGCGAGACATTTCTTGCCTCAATGATGTCACATTCACATGCAACAGCCTATCCAAAAGAAGGGGATTTGCTGGTAGACAAGCGCTACCTATTTGAAGTGGGAGGAGCAAAGAAAAGTTTCGCTCAGATTAAGGATATACCCGACAGTTTTATTGCAGCCGATGACATACCCGTAGGACTTGGCAACAAAATTCCCCTCTGGCTCTTCGGCTTTCTTTACTGACGAGGTTGTTTATACTCTGAATGTCAACGTTTGCATCTCAGTTCGGGACTTTCAAGCAGGAGGTCAAGAGCAATGTCGATTGCGGATGCAAGAACCAATAAACTTATTATCCCATAACCATCAACTTTCCTCTTGCGGAAGTTGAATTAAAAACCCTAATGAGGGATGTGCACTGACGCGCATCCTTTTTTTTGCCGACAAGGAGTATAAAAAGATGGTCTGGGAGCATAGAAATGAGAGCGTGGATGTTATTAAGATATGGAATGGTTGCAAAATCTGATCATCGAACACAGCGCTGTGCAGGCGATAGTGGTGCTGTCGCTCACCTGCGCCCTCGGTCTGGCTCTCGGCAAAATAAAAGTTGCCAACATATCGCTTGGCGTCACATTCGTATTTTTCGTAGGAATCCTCGCCGGACATCTGGGATTCTCAGTTGACACTCAAATATTGAAATATGCTGAGAATTTCGGATTGGTGCTGTTTGTATATGCTCTTGGCCTGCAGGTAGGGCCCGGATTCTTCAGTTCGGTGGCACATGGCGGCATACGCCTGAATCTTATAGGCGTCAGCCTCGCATTTGTCACCCTTCTATGTGCCATATCACTCACTTTCATTACACCCGTCACCCTCCCCGACATGATGGGACTTTTCTGTGGTGCCACCACAAACACTCCGGCCCTCGGCGCCGTGCAGCAGACCCTGTCGCAACTTGGGATTCCCGCAAGCACTCCCGCTCTTGGATGCGCAGTGACATATCCATTCGGAGTGATTGGTGTGATTTTGGGAATCATTTTCATGCGGAAAGTTTTTATAAAGCCCAATGAAGTTAGCCCGGATTGCCTGCGCAGTCTGCCAAAGCCCAAGATCACCGAATTCAAGGTAACTAATCCGGGAATCAGAGGAAAGACAGTAGCAGAAATCGCGCATTTTTCCAATTGCCACTTTGTAATCTCACGTCTTTGGAGAGACGGAGAGGTGTCTATTCCCACTTCCTCGACGGAACTTCAGATGGGCGACCATCTTCTGGTGACGAGTGCCCCCGACGACGTTGAAGGCCTGCATATAGTGTTCGGTCAGCAAGATAAGACCGACTGGAATGCAAAGGATATAGACTGGAACGCTGTTGACCGCCAGCTCGTATCGAAGCCATTCATAGTGACTCGGCGTCAGATTAATGGCAAGACATTGGGATCATTGAGGCTACGCAATCTATATGGCGTCAATATAAGCCGGGTCTACAGAAGCGGATTGCCGCTATTGGCCACTCCTGATCTGCGTCTTCAGCTTGGCGACAAGATTATTGTCGTTGGTGAAGGGAAAGCCCTTGACAAGATCGAGCCTTTGATAGGCAACGCCGTCAATGTGCTCGATGAGCCGAATCTCTTTGCTGTCTTCATCGGAATAGTGCTGGGAATTGCCTTGGGAATGTTACCTTTCCATTTCCCCGGCATAAGTCTGCCGGTGCGTCTCGGTTTGGCAGGTGGCCCTATAATAATGGGGATTCTTGTCGGGAAATTCGGTCCGCAGCTGCATCTGGTGACATACACCACCGTGAGTGCAAACCTGATGTTGAGGGCAATCGGATTGTCGCTCTATCTTGCATGTCTCGGTCTTGAATCGGGAGCTCATTTCTTTGAGACAGTGTTCCGTTCTGAAGGACTTCTCTGGGTGGGCATAGGAGCACTGCTAACGGTGGTGCCGACAGTCATTGTCGGACTGCTTACCGTAAAAAGTTTCAAGGTTGATTTCGGGACCACTGCCGGCATGCTGTGCGGGTCAATGGCAAACCCCATGGCTTTGGATTATGCCAACAGCACACTTCCCGGCGACCGCGCCTCTGTAGCCTACGCCACCGTCTACCCGCTCTGTATGTTCACGCGGGTGATTCTGGTTCAGATTGCCATCCTCTGCCTTGTCTGACAAGGCCTCATCATAGTTTTAAGACCCCGTCTCATAAAGATTCAGGTGTAGATTCCATAAAAAAATATCCAATGAACCCGACATCAACAGAAAAAAGACATAAAAGAGTGGATGTGGCAGATGTGCTCCGCGGCTTTGCCGTTATGGCTATCATCCTGCTCCATTCCATCGAACATTTCAATTTCTATTCATTTCCCGACACTGCTTCGCAGCCGGCATGGCTGAACTTTATCGACAAGGCAATATGGGATGGGCTTTTCTTTGCCTTTGGCAGCAAGGCCTATGGTATATTCGCAATGCTTTTCGGGTTCAGTTTCTTTATTCAGGATGACAACCAGCGGATGAAAGGAAAGGATTTTAGGCTACGGTTCTGCTGGCGGCTGTTTCTGCTTTTCATATTCGGGCAAATCGACGCTATGTTTTTCACGGGTGAGATTCTCGTGCTCTATTCATTGGTAGGTTTCATCCTTGTCTTGACTTGCCGCCTGTCGACACGAACACTAATCATTCTCGGTTCTATTTTTATTCTTCAACCAATATGCATATATCAGATGATACGTGCAGGTCTGGATCCAAGCTATGAGATAATCAAGATCGATTCGGGCCCATATTGGGGAGCAACTTATGCGGCTCAAACATCGGGGTCTTTTCTTGAGATGGTGAAAGTAAACCTATGGGAAGGTCAGCTTGCCAGTCTTGCCTGGGCGTGGGAACATGGTCGCTTGCTTCAGACAGCAGGTCTCTTTATATTCGGCATGCTGATCGGACGGTCAGGATGGTTTAGCAAAGAGTATCTGCCCAACTGGGGAAGAGTTCTGGCAGGTGCTCTGCTTGTATATTTCCCTCTTACCGGCATCTACAATTTGATGGGTGATTATGTGAAGAATCCAAATTTCATTACCCCGTTCAATATTCTTGTCAGCTCACTGACAAATCTCTGTCTGATGCTCATGCTGACGTGTGGGATTCTCTTTGCATACTATCGCACCGGGAAAATTAGCGAAACTCTTTCCTTATTGATTCCTTATGGCAGGATGAGCATGACCAACTATGTGACGCAAGGCATCATTGGTTCAGCTTTATACTATCATTGGGGACTACAGCTGCAGATGGGCATAACCGGAAGTGTGATTATTGGAATTGCCATATTTCTTCTGCAGTGGGCATTCTGCCGCTGGTGGATGAAAGAGCGCTCACATGGACCCCTTGAATATATATGGAAGCGGGCCACATGGTTGAGATAAAATTTTCAAAGTTTTAATTCGCGAATTTCCTCACCTCCGTGAACGCGCACCTGATGTTACTGCATCAAATTCAATAATTATTTGCGTATAAAGTATAAATAATTCAAAAAATATTACTACCTTTGCATTTGAAGTGAGGTGAAGTAATTTACCACCCAACATTTCAAGACATATTGAAAGCGTTTTTGCTTAATCCTCTTCACAAAATCGCCAATTTTTAAGATACGGGATTCTGCAGTCAAAACGCTTCATGCGTGCGTTTATATCCCACCCCTTACAACGCGGGACGATATATCGGTATGCGTGGGGTGGGACTGTGTATCGTATCTTGGGCGTTTGGCGATGCCTGTGGAGAATATTCAGTGAACATTACCCACGCTTTCGCATTATTGACCCAGAAAAGGCCGACGAGAGGTAACCGAGGCGTCTTTCTATTATGCTATGAACTTAAAAAGTACCAAACTCGTCTCATCCGGATTTTTCCAAGCCATCGGTCTCATGTTATGCTTTACAAGCCTATGGGGACTAATGAACATCTTCGGTGGATTTCCAACCCAATCAGAGTCATTTACCAATGAATACGGTGAGAACATAACAGTTTATTATGGTAAATTTTCGTTTATTATCGACGTTATGATTGCTTCTTTTTGGATTGTGGTTGGCTTCAATTGCTTCAAGCGAAATTATAAAATTGCAGGTATCGGCACCATTCTACGTCTTATTGCGTGTTGTCTTTCCCTGATCAATTACTGGGAATACTCACGACTTTCAAGTTCAGAGACAGACTATTATCAGGCAAAACAAATTCTTGGGGTTTGTGGCATCATGGGTTATGCCTCGACTCTTTTCATAATACTTGGGATCCTGCTGATTGTATTGAAGGGTCGTATTTCCACTGCATTAAAAACAGCCTTCATCCTCTTTCCAATCGTACGTGTAATTGCAACTGACATTCTGATGGGATATAATTGGTACACCTGGATTGAAATTCTTTACGCCGTAGGATTGACAATATGGAGTTTCATCGACAAAACAGACAAATCAGAACTCATCGAAACATCAAAATCTTAAATCATAACTATCATGGACAGAAGAGCGGAATGGCGCACATGGAGTACGCTGATATTTTGGGGAGTTGTGGCCCTTACAGTTTTTGGATGGATAGCCGGTTTTCTTGAACTGTTCTCAGGAATTGCCAACACCTTGCAAGGCATAATG
Source organism: uncultured Sangeribacter sp. (assembly GCA_964421525.1). Lineage (GTDB taxonomy): Bacteria > Bacteroidota > Bacteroidia > Bacteroidales > Muribaculaceae > Lepagella. The sequence continues at coordinate 10,392 of CAYQXG010000043.1, forward strand.
AATAATATATCGCAATTCGGTATGATGAGCAACTTAGATGCCATTCAAGAATACCTTGATGGCTTCAGGAGCCTTTTGACTACCACAGAGTTCCTCACATTGGCAGGATGGGTGACCTATCTCTTAGGCTTATACAGATTTAGAGATGGACAGACTTCCCGGAATGCAGTCAATGCCGTCCGCCGGGTCAACAACGCATGTTGGGTGGGAATTATCTCTGTCGCCATCTCTTTCATCGCTTCTCTTTCTCCCTGGATCATATCATTGTTTTTCAGCTTTATAGCATGGATTATCGCAACTATTTCTTATTTCATGTTTCGTTCGGCTTTTCGCGATTTGGAGACTCAACCTGCATGGAACGAAAAGGCGCAACAGGGTGCGCGCTTGCTCCGCAAGTCGGCAAACTTTAATATATGGCTCCAGTTCATGCCCCTGATTATATTCTTAATCGCTCTTGTGCTGGTATTTACTACTTATCAGTCTGTTATGAGCTCATCCGGTCTGGGATTTCAGGAATACATTGGCCTCTATATCTTTCTCGGCGTCATAATTGGACTGACGCTCTTTATTCTGTCTCTTCTTCAACTCATTTATAGAATCTGGGGGTGGAACAGAGTGATGAGAGGGGAGCCGGTTGAAGTTGCTGATTTCAGCTATTTCGCGCCTGCGTCTCCATCTTCCAATGGTTTCTGCCCGCATTGTGGAAAACCATTGACAATAAATGCCAGGTTTTGCCAGGAATGTGGCTGTGAAATTTCCTCTCTGCAAATTTCGCAACCACAGGAAACTCCTGCGGACACTCCTACTCACGTTGCCGAAGAAAATATCGCTGCCAAAAATGTTGAAATTATGGATGTGGTAGAAGAAGCACCAGAGCCGCCAATGGAAGAGGATTATTATGTCGAGAATCCTTCAACTTGGGAAAAATACAAATGGTATTTTATAGGAGGAGGCGCACTTCTCATCACTGTTTTAGTCCTCTTCTTTTCTTTAGGTCGCGACACTGAAAAGGAAATAGGCAAGAAATATGTCTACACTGAAAGCACAACTCTCTTTCGGATTCTTGACGGGGAACTCGGAGAAGATCCGGTTAAGGAACTGAATTTTGGTGAAGAGGTCTCCGTGCTGGGAGAAGACAGTATTTGGATAAAGGTATCCGTTGACGACAATAAAGGATACGTTGCATTTTCCGACCTTATGGATTGGGAAGACTTCAATCCTGTAAGACGCTTGTTGAATACCGATGAAAATATCCGATCAACTGCATATACACGCAATCATCGTAAAGCCATTAGCGCAGAGTTCAAGGATCGAAACACTGTGAATCTTGAGGCATTGGGTTATCATGACAGTTTTGAGGATGGATACTACCAAAACGTCACAATGATAGCCAACGATTCAAACAATGGAATCAGGGAATACATTATTTATGGGTTCTCAGATGAAGATGCAGTCCCTGTCAGACTTCATTCTGAAATCATCCCCGAAGGAATGACTGATGTCAAGGATGCTGTATATAAAAATGGGAAATATAAGATTTCTTATAATAGGGAAAAGTCTTCTACCCAAAGGCTTCAAGGTGCAGATGTCTTCACAGGATATATTGATGGAAAATATGAAATAGTCATGAACCTGCTAAATTATGGTTCTCATTTCAAGGGCATTTATTATTATACAAAAAATGAAAGTCCGATAGAATTAGAGGGTGACATGGATGAAGACCGTCAGTTGACACTCAACGAAACAGTCAATGGAACTGTCACAGGCCAGTTTATGGGCGAATTCAACGATTACGAGTATGCCGGCTATTGGATAAGCCCTGATGGTGAAAGAAGCTTGATTTTTAAAGTAAATAAGGAATGACGAAATGAAAAGGATTACCTTCTGTATATTACTGGCATTGTCACTTGCCCTCCCTATGGCGATATCAGCCCAAAGTTTTCCTCCCGCCAAGTTTCCGGCCACAGTCAAGGTCATGACTGATGCCGGCGTGGCTCAATTTTGGAATGTAAAGAGAATTATGTGTCTGGGCAAGACTAAGGGTGGATATAAGTTCCGCATATTTGGACAAGCCGAGGCCACGACAGGAAGCCGCTCAATAGAAATGTTCTATATCCTTCCGGGAAACAAGTTGCAATCTGCCGGGGCATATATTTTTCCGGAAATCTCCAAGGGAGAGCCGTTTCAATTTGACATTGTGTCAGCATTCACATATTATGCTCCCGCAAAATTTTTAGGATTCATGATTCTTGACGAGAACCTAAAGGTGGAAGAACAAGCAATTGAAACACCTCCTGCTGTGACACTTACTGAAGAAATCATAGTTTCTTCACATAATGAGGATGAAAAGGCTCTGCAACCAGAAGTTGAGGACGATGATATTTACGATAAAGTTGAGACTGAGCCGAGTTTCCCCGGAGGAATATCAGCAATTTTCACTCATATTGCAAAAAACATGCGATATCCTTTGATTGCTGCCGAGAATGGAATACAAGGTAAGGTCATTGTGAGCTTTGTTATTGAGAAAAATGGATCTATTAGCAATGTAATAGTTACCAAAGGTGTTAATCCGGATCTTGACAAAGAAGCGGTGCGTGTGGTCAAGACTCTCCCCAAATTCTCGTCGCCGGGCAAAATAAATGGCAAACCGAAGAGAACAAAAATGAATCTGCCTGTAAACTTCAGGTTAAAGTAAACCTGATGAGACTAATGTTTAACGACTAACCGATAAATAATATAAAAGAACCAAACCGATGAAAAAATATAATTTAGTTGTTTTTTACGCTCTTATGTTTGTCATCTCATCATGTGGTGGCAACTCATCTTCATTTAAAGGAACATGGCAATTTTCTTATGCCGACGAGGACATGGAAGAAGACTATATCCTTTGGTTAGATCCAGATGGCAAGACTGTAAATCAGAACCTGTACTCAAACGTGCTTGGGGTTATTCGTTCCAGAATCGATTGCGGTGGTAATTTCGGCACCACCTTCGCAGAAATAACCGAGTTTGAGCCCCACGGAAATTCCGCCGAGATAAAGTATCGTCATACGGAAACCGGAGAAATTCACAAAGCCTCACTGACTCTCTTTCCTGAAGACAACACTCTGCAATGGGAATATGTAGGGTTACACAAGTCAGGAAACAATACACCGAAAGAATACAATCCGTCTGATGCAGAGAACCCTGCCTATCTTGAGCCGAACAATACTAAGTTTACCAAAACGAGTGATTCTCCAAATTATAAAGAAATTAGCCCGGAGAATGTTGTTCTTGAACTTCCAAACTCAATATATTACACCGAAAATGGAGAGACATCCGAACTTGATGACGATGGTTCCTGGATGGTGCACAACCAGCTGCGTTGCCAATCACTGAAAGAGGGTACCGACAACATAATCTATGACACTACTTATGAATGGGGAAGTGAAATACCGTTTATTATTAATGATATTTGGCCTATGGCTGACAATAGAGGGGTCTATTTCACGATTTGGGATGGTGGCACTCAATTCCAGACCATTTCTCTCTACAAGACTGATGGATCTTCAAAAGCAAATATAATAGATGAAGTTGAGGGATTGCGTTTCAGTCCTCTTAATGATGATGTCTCTGATGAAGATGTTCCATCTGTAGCAAAAGAGAATGGGAAGATTAGAGTTTACGATCCCCAAAAGAAGCAGACTCGTGACTATGATTTATGAGTAAGGGTCCTATTCAATGTGTATCAGGCAGGGGCGAAGTTGTGGATAAGGCAAGAGCGGAGAAAAGAATGTGGTTTATGAAATCCGATTTAGCTTCCGTGTAGCCGTCGCGGTCATTGCGATATTTCGGCAGAAGACTAAGCTTCAAGGATTCATATTCCTTTGCTTTCAAAGGATGCGCCAGAAGATAATCCCGAAATAATATCTCGTCATTATCTCCTTGCCTGTGCACATGAACATGATATACTTTCCCGGCATAACCCATCGGAGTATAACCTTTATTGAAGCTCATGCGTCTCTCATCCTCGTACATGCAGATATAGCCGGCAGTTTCCAATATATTCTTAATTGCGTCATACTTCTTGTCTGTTGAAACCTCAACCAAAATATCTATTATTGGTTTTGCGTAGATTCCCGGAATGGATGTGCTTCCGATGTGATTGACTATAGGAAAATTGTCGGTTAACAATGATTTCAGCAATCTTATTTCATCTATAGCCCAACCATTCCACCGGTCATCGTGTGGAACAAGGGTTATGGGAAACAGTTGCCACAATTCCTCCAAAGTCATATCCTTAAGTTGCCTATTCATAATGGATTTCTGTCAATGATCTGTTAATAGGGAACCCTACTTACTGTTTGATTTTATCATCGGAAGAAGAATCTGTTCAAAATTATCACGTGAGATAATGCGATAGTGGAAATGAACGGAATCGTTGTAACGTTGACTATGATGGGCAATGTAGTTGCCTTCCGCAAATTGACTTTCCAGATCTGTCCGGTCTTTGGCCTCATCGTGGAAATGAAGCCCTTTCTTGGCTATAACCCCATCTATTACTTTCCATGTATTCATCCAGTCTTCGCCTGCCGGCGGCACTATCCCCTGCACGCTTTCTACAAATGTCTTGAAAAACACATCATACGGGATGACACTATCCTTTATCAACGATAGATTTACCCTATAGAAGTTTCCTTTATATCCAGTCTTCTCATATAGCGGGCCTCCAAACGAATCAGCTTCCGCCAGTTCATAGCGCAGATAACGGCCAGATGCAGCAGTGTCGGCAAGAATATGCCCGGGACCAAAGAAATCCTGCATGAAATTCTTGTAGACATCCCGATACTGGGATGCAGGATAGTTCTCAATCTGATAATCAAGGGCAGCAGCTATTGAATCTTCCACTGAAATTGCATCTGCATTTGCAGAGGAGTGCGATGACCTGCAAGCAATAAGGCATAGCAGGCAAAGAACCCCCGGAATAAAACCAAAAATTTTCATATTTCCTTTTTTTTGCAAATTTACAAAAAAATCATACAAGCAGCATATAAAACGATTTGAAGTTTTTAGACCCCGTCAAAGTTCAGAGTTTATTAAACAACTTCCAAGCAGCCTGAAAGATCTTGTAAGTTAATGATAATAACCCATCTTACGCAAAAAACAACCAAGATTGCAGAAAATAAACCGCTGCTCTTGATGTTTCAGTGGTTATTCATTAACTTTGTGGTGTAAAACCAATAAACCCGCCTCATAAAGCAATATGGAAATATTCGAAGCAGACACCATAGAGAAATATAACCGTTATTTCGGATTTGAGACTCAACATCCGTTGGTCAGCATTGTTCATTTTGATGACTCGGTGAACCAGCCCACCCATCACATGCATTTTGGTTTCTACGCCATTTTCCTGAAGAAAACTGCAGGGTGCAAGATAAACTACGGCAAGACCACTTATGACTTTGACGACGAGACGGTAGTTAGTTTCGGACCCGGACAAACCGTAGGGATACATCGTCTGGAAGACGGGCCCGCCCCGGAGGCCATCGGGCTTCTCTTTCATCCTGATTTCCTCAACCGCACTCCATTAGGGCAGAAGATCAACCAATACAAGTTTTTCTCTTATGCTTCGAATGAGGCTCTGCATCTCTCTGCAGAAGAGCGCGTCATTATCCAAGACTACATGAATAAGATTGCGCGGGAACTTCAGCATCCTATCGACAGATTTACAAAATCACTGATTGTCTCCAACATCGAAGTGATGCTTAACTACTGCATGAGATTTTATGAACGCCAGTTTATCACCCGCGAAGACATTAACAATGACGTTATGGTTCGCTTTGAAAGTCTGATAGACCAATATCTGGAATCAGGCAACGCCAAGACTGAGGGAATACCTACTGTAAAGTATTTTGCCGACAAGATTTGTCTTTCTCCCAACTATTTCGGCGACCTCGTCAAGTCTGAGACCGGGAAGACTGCCCAGGAACTGATACAACTTAAAATGGTCAATTATGCAAAAAGCGCTTTGCTTTCACCCAAAGCCACCACAAAACAAGTTGCAGAAATGTTAGGGTTCCAATATCCTCAGCACTTCATTCGTTTTTTCAAGCGTCAGACAGGCCAGACTCCAAAAGAATTCCTTATGCATGCCTGAACAACTTCTCGTATGCCCATATCAGAATTTTATGGCAGGACGCATGTTCTTTTGAAAAGCGATACGTGGGGACCCGTCTACCAAATGAATTATTCCGCAATAATTGAACCCGGCATGTTTTATTGCCCGTTGCATATCTGCGTTGTCGGCGTGAGTATCGACACGGATATTGTCGGTCATTGCAGAGCAGAATCTTACACATTCCTTCAGCATACCACCTTTAAGACCTGTTGATGCAATCCGATGGATTGTGCCATACGGGTTGTCGTTGAGCCACTCTCCCCCTTCTATAACTTTGTAAGTTGGGTCTTCTCCCAAAATAAAGGAGAATACCATCAATATCTCGCCATCATCATCAATTCCAATATAATGGCTTCCGTGCACAATATCGTTTGATATAACTTCGCGCGAAGGATATCCTCCGGTCCATTGTGTCATATTGCCGCGGCTCCGCATGAATTGCTTTGCCGATTCATATACTTCCATTATCCGGTCGATATCGCTTGCTCTGCTGAGTCTTATTTCCATATTATTTCTCATAATGAAAATTAGTCCCCGTCTCATAAAGATTTGAAGAGCCCCGAGGCGGTTTTGGTAAAACAAAACTACATATACAGACAGCCTGTTTTGTAACGATCTTGTAGATATTTATTTTTGCTTCCTATTTTATAACGAGAAATGAAAGGATTTAGTCTAACGGAGCAACGCGCACCAGACGTTTAATACCTCTTCGGATAGAGCTCCACTTTGGGAATATGGCCCAGGGACGCATTGGCCCGTAAGCTACGATTATAAGCAGCAGCGAAACCAAGGCTATTATAAGGAGCCACCCGTAGATTTCTTTCATGGAGACCAAAAGAGCCTGTGCCTGAACCATTCCATATAGCTCTGCAAAAGGAATGTGGGTTATATCCGGGTTGAAATCCACAATGCCGGCTCCCAGGAGCGAGGCATTCTTTGCCACTGCATGCCGCAACCACTCCCCGATTAACGCAGGGCCCAATGTCGCACCCATCACAGCGCCTGTAAATCCGTTGATGGTGACAGCCTGTGGAAAAACGGTAAACGGCAATCCACTCTGCACAATCGAGGTAAGAAAAACGATAGTGACTATCACAGAAGCAACTCCCCTTGCAAACAAAGGTATGAAAAGCATCTCCTTTTCCACTCCATAATCTATCAGGAAATAAAAGTAGGCCAGATAGACGGCAGTTAGGGCAAAGGCGATTGCAGCCATCGTCTTATATCTCCATTTGTGCAGGGCAAAGGTGAAATAGGTGAACCCGCAACCTGCTACGATGCCTGCAAATACATACCAGTTCAGATCTATGAGATTTGTCTCATCGAATCCCAGTATGTTGGCCGCATACGTGTGCTCAAAAACATGCTCGGTGGCAAGCAATGTATAAAAAATTAGATATATTACAGTTGCATTTACAACACATCTGTTCCTCATAGCCATAAAAGATATGTAGGGATGATGAAGAAATGTCGCCCTCCATAGATTGATGCCGGCGCAGCAGAGCCCTATTATTGTAGCTCCTCTTATCTCACTTGCCTCCCACCAATCGTAGAAATTTCCGTATACACACACAAAAGTAAAACATAGCATGAACCCCGCCCAAAGCAAAGCCCCTATCCAGTCGATGCCGAGCAGAGGAATATACATTGGGGAGCGTACCGGTTTAAGAATCAATGCCGCCATAATGATCATCAAGGCGAGAAGTCCTATCATGATCCAATGCATATATTCCCACTCCAGATGAAATGCGGTGTAGATAGTTGCAATTCCACTCAGTTGTATTACACTGTCGACTATCAGGAATACATAGCAGAAAAACACCGCCATGTCACGCACGGGTGTGATCCAGAGCTGAATGGTGGAATTGCAGGCAAAAGTAGCTTGCATTCTGAACCACCCTGCCACAAAGCAAGTGGCTACGAGCACAGGGACACTTGTGATGTAGGCACAGATTATGTTGGCTGCAATAAGCACTATCCCCGCAACTATCAGCTGCGTTCGGTTGGAAAACCGGAATTTAATCCGGAACATGACTGCAAAGTTAATTGCAAGTCCTATGAGGGAAGCATAGCCGGCCATCAATATGTCTTCCTGCATCAGTGCCGTAGTGCCAACCATATTCGAGGCGGCTGCCAGATACAACCCTCCTGAAAATTGCACTATAAGCAGAAAGAATATGAAGAGATAAGGCTTAAGCCTCCGAGGAATGTAGTTGGGGACATCCGGAATATCGAATGGCCCCGTATTGCCATACCAGTCAGCCATATCAATATTTCACAAGGCATTCCACGTTCATACCTGCACGCAACTTCGCAATCTCCTCCGGCTTATTGGACGCATTGAACTCAATCCTTACCGGAATCCTTTGGCGAACCTTAACGAAATTACCGGCCGAATTATCTTGCGGCATCAGCGACAATGACGCCCCGGTTGCGGTAGAGACAGAAACCACTTTCCCATTGAAAGTGACACCGGGAATAGCATCTACCTTTATCTCCACTTCGCTTCCGGGCGCAATATGCCGGAGTTGAGTTTCCTTAAAATTAGCTGTCACCCACACATCACCTTCGTCAACCAAGTCGAGAAGCGTCTGACCGGGTTGAACGAGCTGCCCCACCTGAATCTCCTTGCGCGATGTGTAGCCGTCGCATGGGGCAACGATCACTGTATAGCTCAGATTCAATTCTGCCGTCTCGAGCATCGCCTCGGCAAGCTCAATACCGGCCTCTGACTGTGATATCCGTTCGCGGCTTACATCCACCACGGTAGATGTGGCGCTCCTCTGACGCACCAGCATATCATAACGTGCTTTCTTAGCCTTATAGTCTGTCTCAGCCCCATCATACTGCTGGCGTGTCACTGCATCCTTCTCAAGAAGTTTCTTGTATCGTGCAAGGTCGGTGGCCGCCATCTCCATCTGCACCTTCGCCTCTGCTATCGAAGCCTCGCTCACAGCAACATTTGCCGATGCAGAAGCCACCGAACGATCTGCCACGCATTTGCCAGCCACGGCATTTGCATAATCCGCCTTTGCTCTCGCCACATTCAGACGCATATCTGCATCGTCTATAATCACAAGGGTATCACCCTTCTTCACCCGCTGATACTCCTTAAATCGTATCTCCTTGATATAGCCCTGGACACGGCTGTTGACAGGAACTATCTGCCTCCCGACCTGCGCATTATCGGTAAATTCAACATTGCCGAGATGAATAAACTTGCTGCCGACCCAAATTGCGGCAATTGCCACTACTGCGATTGAGATTATGTATGATAATATTTTTTTGCTACGATGGTTCATATCTTTCCGGTTGTAAATAACAGTTTATAATAGTAGTATATGATGTTGATCTGAGCGTTGACCAGTTGCTGCGAGGCATTCAGCTTGGAATCTGCCGCATCAAGCATATCGGTGATGAGTGCCATCCCCTCTGAATAGCGTGTTGAAGTGACCCTATAGTTGCGCTCCGCAAGTTCAACACTCTTTTCTTGTGTCTTTAATTCTTCATAAGCTTCAAGATAGCGCACATGATCAGCGCGCACTGCAAGCTCCACCCCTTCGCGTGCTGCCGAGAGTTCATCAATTGCCTTTTGTGTTGCAATCTTGCTACGCGTCAGCGACTTGTTGCTTTTATAAAGAGAGGAGAGATTGTAGTCCAATCCCACACCTACATACCAATAACTCAGATTCCTGTCGATTGGTGGCACTTCCACAAGTATTGGCCCGTCAATGGTCCAAGCAGCTCTCAGTCCAATTTTCGGCAACCGCTCTGAGCGCACAAGGTCTTCTGCCTTCCTGCTTATCTCCACTCCGTTGCGGGCAAGGCAAAGCGAAGGGGCATTATTCTCCGCCTCCTGCCGCCACCAATTCTCATCCTTTATAGGGAGTGAGCGGGATAATATGGTTGAATCAGGCACTACTATTGTGTTGTCCGGTAACCCGGATATAGTCACCAGGTTTCCGTTCAATATTTCAAGAGTATTGTTTATCTTGATAAGCTGAAGTTCAAGGTTCGAAACGAGAAGTTCATAACGTGTGATGTCATTCTGAAGAGTCGTGCCTTGCTCAAATCTCGCATTCATCTCAGATAGCACTTTCCTGGCAGAGGCGATATTGCTTTCCACTACCTCGCGAAGGTTAGAATATTTGTAGATGTCAAGATAAAACCCAGTTAACTGAAAGCGGATATTGTCTCGCTGAAGTTCTGTGGCAAAACGTGCCGCCGTAGATTTCAGTTCAGCAAGCTTTATTGAGTTTGTTATCGCACCTCCCGTATATACAGGTTGGGTGACATTGACTGAAAGTCCCGTACCCAGATGAGGGATTGCAGCTTTCTGATAGTCTGAGAAATCACGTTTAGTGGTAAAGCCATCGCCGATATAGCTTAGCGAGAGAGACGCATTTATATCGGGAAGTTGCCCGGCACGAGCCACTTTTATTTCTTGTTCGGCCTCATTTCTTGCAGTAAGTGATGGCCGTAGCTGCGCACTGTTGGCCTCGGCAGACTCGAATATCTCCTCGAGAGTCACCACCGACTGGCCATATAAGCGCAATCCACCGCTCAGCAAGGCTACACATAGCAACCCTGAGAGCAATCTTAGATTGTTCATAAAAATAATAATAAGATAAAGATTTGATTAAGAGTCGAGATGCACTCTTTGCGGGCTTCGGACAATGCGTTAGATATCCGTTTCCTTCGTCGGCTTGCGACCGTTATGGCTCAGCACACTCAGAAGCACCTGTATTTCAACCCATTTGCTAACTCAGAGTGAGATTAAAAGTCGCGTCGGGATGCAGTGCTTTTCCAGTTCTCGAGAAATCCCCAGTTCCTGACTGTCGGATTAAAAAAGCCAATAGATAATATAGTGTCGTTCATTTTAGGGCAACTCTTTATGAATTGCACTGCAAAATTACAAAAAAAATCATAAATATTCATTGGTGTATTGGAATAAATTGCTAATTTTGTCATCGGGAGGTGATTATACTGATTTATAACCGTCTTAACCATACCAGTGTAATATATGAAGAAATCGGAACTTAAGCACTTGATTGAGGCAATTACGAATGATGAGTCATTGTCGTTAGAAGAGCGAACTGAGCAGGTGATGAATATGCGAAGTGAGATGAGCGTGGAAGATGAAAAGGAAAACCTACGTAATGATGTCGTGTTCTTTTCCATGCTGATCGAGATGATAGACAAAGAAAACGGACCGCATATACACGATGCCGAACTACTGGTGCTCTATTCCATGCTGCTGGAGACTTATGATGAGCTTGACGACTATAAGCCTATGAAAAAGGTGGCGTATGACATCACGGAATTGCTCCGCTTAGAGATGACTAAATGGGAAGACATGGAGGAGACTCTACCGGAGATCATTGAATCGGTAGGGGATTCAGTCTACAATCATGCGCTCTATGAACTTCTGCTGTATTATATCAGAGCAGCCTGGAAAGCAGGCAAACTAAATGAAGAGATGAAAGGGAGAGTGCGGAAGTTCCTTAAACTGCGGATACTGCTCGACGATAACGACCGTCTTGATTACCGTCTGCTTCCCAATGAATTGAAAGAGGCTATTGCCCGGCTCTTCACTCCACAGGAATTGCTGAAGATAATAATGAATCCTGAGATAGGACATCTGAAAAAGGATCCTGTAGAATACACTTGGCATTGGGAAAATATATACTACGACATGGAAGCGAAACTCGACGAGCGCTTTGCCAGTGCTCCGAGATATATGGGCTTCTGCTTTAAATACTGGAGTGCCAAGATGGATCTTCTAAAAGAGGAATATGGCATAGATTGGCGCTCCCCCGCACTAATGAACCCTCACGTAATATTCGACTGATTTATGTGCAATTCAGACAACTTGGAACTAACAAAAAAAATAGTATGCATGCTTGAAAGGGAAGACAATAATCCCGAAACAAGCAGGGAGATAGCTGAAATGGTGTTAAATGCTCCCAATTCACATGAAAAAGACGGCCTTCTTGCTCTGATCTATCACGAAGGGATAGGTGTGGAGGCCGATCTCGAAAAAAGTTTCGAATATGCTGAAAAGGCAGCATTTCAAGGGGGACAGGGAATAGGATATTATCTGCTTGGCTACATGTGTGAGCACGCCGAGACCCCCGACCAGGCGGAATCGGGGCCACGGCAGAAATATGACCATTATGACGCCGAGCGGTTCTATGAGAAATGCTCCGAGATTGAAAGTCCCTGGAGGGAACCTGCCCTCATTTGGCTTGGCGATTACTACATGGATTTCGCCAAGGGTGGCGATCCGGAGATTGGAGTGGAATATCTCGAGTCTATTGCCGCCGACAACGCCGAAGCTGCCGGACGGCTGAGCGATTACTATTGGGATCTGGTGATGCCCGATTATGTCGACGACCCGACATGGACTGAACAGCTATATAAATGGACCAAGGTTGCGGCAAACCTTGATCCTGATGAATACACCTATCGTCTGGCATGGCTTTATGCCGACGGCATAGGATGTGAGAGCGATATTGACAAAGCCAAGGAATTCTTCACGAAAGCTTATGAACTTGGAGATTGGCGTGGAGCAAAATCTATGGCAGATATTCTTGAGGCTTCATTAGACCGTAATCCTGAGATCGACCCCGCCGAGAAACAAAAAATCGATGATGAAATCGCACGTTGGAACGAGCTTGGAGAGAAGATGCATCAGGAATATCTCATTGCCAATCCGGAGGAGCAGGATCCATCCGAAGAAGAAGACTGACAAGCCGCAGGTTGCTGTAAATGTAGGGTATTGATGTGCAATAAGGAAGCACCTATATGATGCTCCCTACAAGGGCCGGATATAGAGAGGAAGGAAAACGAAAATTCCCGTCTTCATCTACTTCCGGCATCTTCCAGCCGGAAAGCGACTCCAGGTTGTCGCTCGGGCTCTCACTCCCTAATGCTCTTATTTTTATGGCATTTTCCACTATAAGATATGCCTGTGGTCGCTCCATGCATCCTGCTATACCGGGCTCTGAAGACCATTGCCTATACCATCCGGCATCTTGGGGCATGAAAATTCCCGAGATGCCGTGAGCCCAGCTTCGCATCTTGACAGAGCAGATACGCACCAGATCAGACGGCAGTGTCATTTCTGCCGCATAAAGTCCACAGGGCATACGCCGCATCGAAATCGCGGTTTCTATTGCTTCACTTCCTCCCAGTTCGGCCAATGACGCTTCTTCAATCAATCGTTTCCCGACATCAGGGAGCCCGATTCTCAATTTTTGGGCTATTATTTCATCTGCAGCAGGCAATCCCAATTCCGGATGCGACGTAGGCGACTGGACAGTCTCGCCCAGTCGCGCCAGTACATCGCATTGCAGTTTCTGCAATGAGTAGATCATAAAATCATCCTTTCTTTACGAGTTCGATACCCAATATCGCCGCTTCCTTACGGCACGATTCCTCATCAAAAAGTCGGTCCAGGGGAACCCCATTGTCATAATGGAGCAAATCTGTGACTTCTCCGATATTCTCATATTCAACCCTGACAGTTTTCTCTGACTTCCCGGGCGTGGATGCTGCGATATGGCAATTATCATTAGATTTCTGACCATTGCAGTTCCCGGCATTCCGATTGATACCGGTTAGCACATGGCTTTTTCGGCTATTTTCACCCCAAGTGCGGACTATCTTGATGCGCCCGCTCCGGAAAGCCTCGGAATGCTCTATCACTGCCTGAACCACCGGATCTGACGTTTCATAGGAGGCTGCCGTACTTGCACCTCCACAGAGGTTGCCCCCACGGAAGGATACCTGAATCCTCGTTTTGCCAGCCATGAAGACAGGATGCCATTCCATCATACCCGACACTTCATATTTCTTTTTCATACTCTGATCTCGCCTGAATATTCTTTCCATGAATTGTCTTCACAAACCCACATTGAACCACCTTTTGCGCCCGCAGATATTCCGGGACAGTCATTCACCAGATAATAGATGGTGCCTTCGGTTGCATCCGGAGCTTCATCCGATTCCCACAGCATGAGATGCTCACTGCCGTCGGCACCCGATTCCCCTTCACCGTCGATCCAAATATGGCAACTCCCTTTTAGTGCAAGTGCATCCCAGATCAGGATTCCGCTTCTTGTTGCCTCCTGTCCCTCCATTCTGTTGAGGAAACTGTGCTCGCTGCTGTAGACATAGTGCACCAGACGGTCCTCACCAATCAAGGCACCGCTATGGCTCCAGCCAAGACGGTCGAGCGTTGGCTCCCGTTTGATTTCAATGTCACCGAACACTGTGTGGAAATTGGTGACAGTCCATCCCGCACTATTTACCTTGGTTGTGATCTGAATCTCGGGATGTCGGGAATAGTCTACACATTGTATCTGCTCCAGAAGATCCTTGCCGGCAAGAAGCAAGGCTGTCTTCGGCACATCCTCTCCGGTGAAAAACATCTTGGCAAGAGCAATGATTCGTTCCACTGTCCAACGTCCTGAATGCTGAAGTTCACGCTTGAACTGCCAACGAAGGCCCTCGGTTGTATAGATTGTCTGTATTCCTATCCTCGGCACATTGATTTGGAATTTACCCGCACGCCCGGCCCAAAGCGTACGGTTGCCTCGCACCTTGAAGTTTGCGATTGCCTGCTCCGCCACAACTGCCTTGGCAAACGGGACTCTCAGGCGCTGACTCTCGAAATAGTCGCTGACAACTTGGTTCATGCCACGCTTCTGCAGATAGATTCTCGTAGGCTGAGGCACTATAAGGTCGGGATCAACTTCCTTCTGAGTTTCATAGAGTGAATTGGCAAGCATCACAAGCTTAGTGCCTGCCGGAATGGGTGGGATAATCGAGATCTCATCTTCCGGAGAATTCTTCATGCCGTTTACAGCCTTCACAATGGGGTTTCCGGTAGAGGCATCATGTCCCACTACAAATAGCATAAGTGACTTTCCCGGTGTAGGATTTCTGCCTTCCCTGTCATAGCCATCCACTCCCTTCACAAGCAGAGTGGTGAACTCACGTGGAAGATTCTGCTCACCGGGCTGCACATGAAGCACCTCCTGTGCCTGCCCTCCCGCAAAGTCATAGAGAGTGGTGAGGGTCGACTTAGGTTCATCTATCATGTAATGGTCCACTTCCGGACTGCTCACTTTCACCCGTTTGGCACGGAGCATTAGATTCATGAGCGGAGTGTCGTCACTGTTGAAACGGAACAGCTGCTGGTCGATATCAGGTTCTGCAAGGTTACCGGCATTGATGCCGCTGGTGGCATTTGCGAGAGCGCTCACAGTAGAGGACTCGCCCGGGACGATTGATTTATTCATTTGCAATTTTTAATTGAAGATTTATAAGATTTTCTGATAAATTTGTTCTCAATAACATAAAAATTTTCAGAGGTTGAGTTTTGCAAGTTCAGCCAGGTCAAAGATTGAATTGCACTTGCGGTAGGCTGAATCTCCCGACGGAAGCCTGCGCTCCGTCGACGATGTTATCTCGCTGATGATTTGTTTGATTGCTGCATTTCGGTTGCCCTTGATTATTTCAAGCATCTTTTCCGCACCTACCTTCTCCATCATCCTGTCTATTTCCTCCTCGGCAGGAGATTTTTCAGTCTTTGGCAAACCTTTGGTTTCAGAATTTACGGGATTTTCTAATCCATCATGACATCCTGCCGCATCAACATTAGCGGAATCTTCCGTCATCTCCTTGGATTCCGTGATTTCAGGATTGTCTGTCAATCCTGTATCGGCAGTTGGTTCTAAAACAGCCGGCGCTGTTTGTGCCTCCAGATCATAGGCTGTGTACTTTTCTTCTTCCATTTTCGAATTTTGCTTTAAGACCCCGTCTCATAAAGATTTTAAGAGCCCCGGGACGGTTTTGGGCGAGTGATTTTCGCGAGTTGAGTAAGGAATTCCATTGAGTGAGAGCAGAAGATCAGCTTGCTTATCTTATGCCGAACG
>CAYQXG010000044.1:0-26078 GCA_964421525.1 uncultured Sangeribacter sp.
CCTTGGCGCTTTTATAAACCAGGAAGCTGCCGACAGCATCGGAAATCACGTTTTCAGGGAGCCTGCGTTTCCATTTCTCAGGCTTAAACCTGACGTTGGTTTTTGCCCTCACTAATTCTGCCTTATTCCATACTCAGTGTTCCTGATATTTTATGTAAAATTATACAAAATCATAATTCCGTGCAAATGTACGACACTAATGAGTCGATATAAAATATTCCGTTAGGCTCCGGAAAGTTGAAACATACCGGTAAAGAAGTTGCTTTGATTTTCCTAATTTCCTTTCTTCTGTCTGTTGCGAGTTTTGTTCTTATGTTTCACCTCGCCTTCATTCAC
This sequence comes from uncultured Sangeribacter sp., assembly GCA_964421525.1. Classification (GTDB taxonomy): domain Bacteria; phylum Bacteroidota; class Bacteroidia; order Bacteroidales; family Muribaculaceae; genus Lepagella. The sequence goes on from CAYQXG010000044.1 coordinate 337, forward strand.
TGGAATCCGGATTAATTCTTAAGACAAGTGATAGGAACGACATAAACTCCATCTTTTCTCTGATAAGCATAATTCCCCACGGCAGTCAACACCATCATAAATGATGGAGAATTCATCTTGTCTATGTCTATTCTTTCTTTTAATTTGATGAGATTTAGGGCACCCTCCTCTATGAGCTTATCTCCACCTAATTTTATTTCTATAAGGCCATACTTACCATTCCGCAAATGCACTACGGCATCGCATTCAAGTCCGAGGCTATCCCTATAATGATATATGTTTCCGTTCAAAGACTCAGCATATACCCTCAAATCTCTAACACATAGATTTTCAAAAATAAATCCAAAGGTCTTTAAGTCTGCCATAAGATCCTTCGGCCCTATTCCAAGAGAGGCAACCGCTATTGAAGGATCCACAAAATACCGAGTATCACTTGTCCGGATAGCCGCCTTACTTCTAAGATTTGGATTCCATGCTGGCATATCCTCAATTACAAAAATTAATTTGAGTGCATTGACATATGCCTGTACTGTCCTAACATCAAACGTTCCGCTTTCATTGCTCGAAAGATAAGAACTTATTGCCGACAAAGAAGTCTGTGTGCCTAAATGTCTGGAATATGATCTCAGAAGACGTGATACCCTTTCGGGATTTTTGATAGAACCGTCTACTCTGTTTATATCTGAATTAACCACAGCATCCACATAGTCCATTGCCCGCTCAAGAGATACATCCTTTTCCTGAAATATAGCTCGTGGCCATCCACCACGACAAGTCAGGAAGGCTATCTCTTCAAGCTCAGCAGAACATATTGCTGACTGTTTTTCTCCCTCAAATAATAATTTCAAGCTTATTTTTCCAGATGAATCCCCGGATTCCCATAGACTCATGGTACGCATCTTTATTCTGCCAATTCTTCCGGTACCTGTATGCATTTTCTTCTTTTCTTCTTCATCAATCATAGGTACTGCCGAACCGGTAAGAATAAATTGACCGTCGTCGCCTCTATGATCTACTGTGAAGCGAACTGCATCCCATAGTTTCGGGGCAATTTGCCATTCGTCAATAAGCCTCGGAGTTGCTCCTTCCAGCAATAGATTCGGATCGATATTTGCAGCTTCTATATAGCTATCTCTATAACGAGGTGAATCCATAAATATGATGCTTTGCGCCTGTTGTTCTGCTGTAGTAGTCTTACCACACCACTTAGGGCCTTCTATGAGCACAGCCCCCATCCCTTTAAGTTTATTAGATAGGATAGAGTCAGATAGTCTTGGTCTATATACTGGTTTTGTCATAAAGCACGGAATTTCAAAGTGCAAATATAATAAAAATTTTTCATTGTATGAAATGTAGCGAGTCCATTGTATGAAATGTAGCGAATCTATTGTATGAAATGTAGCGAATCTATTGTATGAAATGCAGTGAATCCATTGTATGAAATGTAGCGAATCTATTGTATGAAATGTAGCGAATCTATTGTATGAAATATAGTGGATCCATTGTATGAAATGTAGCGAATCCATTGTATGAAATGTAGTGAATATATTGTATGAAATGTAGCGAATCCATTGTATGAAATGTGGCGAATCCATTGTATGAAATGTAGCGAATCTATTGTATGAAATGTAGTGAATCTATTGTATGATGAGGCTATAGCAAGTTAATGCTACCAACGAAGACAGCTTGCATTTGCTTTACGCTAAGTTGATTCTTCCGGTGTACGAGAGAGATTCTGAATCAGTGGTAAAACTTCTCAGAATGATGATGTTCGATCGAATTGTGCAAAACGTCAAAGTTATTGTGGATAGCCGTCCAAAGGTGGCAGATTCATTTCTTTCCGCAACGCGTTTACTTTGTCCGGGTCTTCAATTTTCCAAAGAACCATCTCATTAGTCGACTGATCTTTTTGTACTCTTTGAGTACCGTATCGTTGCGGCTTGCCTGCGTACATTTGATGCCGATCATACATTTTAGCGTAGAGTTCACGTGGAATATCATTTTCTTTCGCTGCTAATTCAAACAAGGAGATATATTTTTCGATAATATCCGGATTAGCGTGCTGTATTACAAAGAACAGCGCCTGGTTGGCAGTACCAACTTTAGAACGTGGAATCCAGCCATACCGATCAAGCATCTCTATAGTTTTGCTCAAATTTATGCTATCATTCTTATGAATCTCTGCCCATAAGCGGCTAAATCCTTCTTTATTTGCAGGGTCTGATTTGAATAATTTGATAAGGTGCCCACGTGGATTCTGGTCTGAATGATAAATGTCGAGCAGAACATTTCTCAGTGGTATATTGTAGCTTGTCATTGCAACAGCCAATCGTCTTTCGCTTTCCTCCTGAATGGCATCCCATTGTGGCATCAAGCGACAATTCTCCAATAGTTCGGTTACTGAAATCCTTTCATCAAAAAATGTTGCATCAGATTCAAGAGCATGGTTAACAAAACTAATGGCAAGGGAATCATTATCGCATTGTGCAGCTGCGATAGCTGCATTCATAGCCGCGCCAGATTTCATGGCATTTTTACTATTTTCATATATATTCATATACTCACTCAGCGCCTCTGAATATTTGAACTCTGCAAGCAATGAGTCAGCACGAGAATAGGGAGCTTTTGGTGAACGAGAAAGAGATAAACTCAGATTTTCTACTGCGGTATTACGCGACCATTGGAGAATATTTGAAATTGTTTCGATATTGTCTGTATTCCCAAAGTCACTTCTCAAGAATGTTCCAGGCGGATAATCCTCCCACCACTTACCTCTTTTGGGAATGGTTGCCCAAATCTGAAATATAGCAAGATCCTTACCTTTGTACGGTATGCGTTGCAGTAGCACAAAATACTTGTCCTTTGGGTTGTAACGAACATTGGTGTAGACTGAATTTGTGGGACCGCTCTCCCAACCCGAATCGTCAATGGCTGTGTATTGATTTCCAAAGATACGGGCATACTCTTCGCTATATGCTCCGGTATTATCTGCATAAAGACAAATTTCTGAGGTGGGTTTCAACGGCTTGATCTGGTGGTAAGTGGTAAATAAAAGCCCACGATCAGGTTGGTAGAAAAATATCGAATCAATTTCTATCTCGGAGAAGCGGGCTATTCCGTTGGCAAGGTGATCTGACAATTTAGGAAAAACCTCAATCTGTCGTAGTGATTGCATTAGGGTGGTGTCCCTAATCATCCATTCGCAACCAAATGCCAGTTCAAGTCCCGATGTGCTTATGGCATTGCCGGTGTATGCATCCACATGCCATTGTTGATTTGAAAATGTAGGTAGTTTATGTGTCGAACAACTGCCAAGAAACAAAGTTATCACAATCGTAACTAAACCCCATTTTATAAATAGTTTCTGTTTCATATTGATTGGATATTTTCTTTTTGCAAAATTAGGTCTTAAAATAATCCAATAATCTTAGTTACGCCTCCTTTAGTCTTAGTTTGTCTTAGAGCCCATCTCATAAATTTGAGAGCCCCTGGGGTCGCTGGGTTGGAGCGATTTTTGGCTTTTGAGCGATTGAACATAGCAGGCTATGTGATTGAGTCAAAAGCCGAAAAGCGCCCAAGTCAGCTTCCCCGGGGCCTCTAAAATCTTATGAGACGGGGTCTAAAAATCACTTCTTTTGATTTACTTGGCAGTTTCATCATCAAGAAGTTTCTTAATATTATCAAGTCCGTGGAGAAATCCTGAGTGCGCAATTGATCCGTCTTTTCCAATCACAATATAAGATGGATAGCCATTGAAGGCAAACCTATTCATTATCTCCTGCATTTGTATCTGAGAAAGACGTAGATGCTCACCCTCTATCGACTTTATTTTCTCTTCCCAAGTATTCTCAGGAGATGTTTCATCTGCCAGATACACAAACGTCACATCATCTGAATAGTTTTTCTTTTCAGGTTCGAGTTCTGAAATTGCGCTGAGACAGGGAGAACACCATGTGCCCCAAATGTCAATGTATATTACTTTCCCTTTGTATTTCTCAGCAATCTCCTTGAGCACTTCTTCACCCGAGTTTTGCGGGTTCATTTCAAGAATATTTGATTTGGCGCGTACCAATACTTTTGCCATTTCATCATTCTGTGTCATCAAATATTCGAAAAACATGTCAGATAGACGCTTGCGACTATTGGCAATTTTAAGAAAGAGTATTCCGTTGCTCAATATAGTTCATATATGCATGAATGGCAAGAAGTTGATTCATGAGTGAAGATTCTTTCCCATACTGGTTTGAGAAGTTTTCAACAGCCTTGTCAATATTCTTTTCAAAATTCCATTCATTGTAGAACTCTTCATATTTTGCGTTGAAAGCAGTAATTATCGATTTATTATCAGTATAAAAACTGTTGATCCCGTCTATCAAATCATTCTCAAAAGGCAGGTCAAAGGCATCTTCAATCAACAATTCTTTTTTATTAAAGATCCAATTTAAATAGTGGGATTGCACATCGTTATACTTTTCAAGTTCTCCACTATTGAGTCTATTAATCAGTATTTCGGCATTTGCTCTTTCTTGTCCATCAAGATTGAGAGAATCGCTATAATGCAAAACTCTTCTTGCGACTGTTTTGGCGTACTCATCCACAATTTCTTTTGGGACACGATCAAGATTGTTGGACATAAGCGCTCTTGCCAAATCCACATCTTCATCAGCTACGATATGATTCTCTATCAAGTAAGAATAATATTCAGGTGAAACACGATCAACCCTTATTGTTAAATTATTGGTATAAGGTTGATATGCGAAGCTGATAAAAGAATCAAAATTAGGGGCCCACATTAATTCAAGATTGTCTAAATCAAAATCTTTATAAAAATCATAGTATGAAGAGTCTGTGTCACCGGCCTCACGTAAATTATAATGGTCGTTTAGCACCAACAGAGCGTCATTATCAATATCCACTTTCATCAGACGCTTCATCATGGGAGAGAATGGGAGCTTACTGATCTTATCTTTACGTCCTGATTCATGACGCAACACGTCTGCCTTATATTCTGACGCAGAAGTATAAGTTTTATCTCTTGACTTGTTGTTTAAAAATGAATCCCACACCATGTCATGTCCGATATTCAGGGCGAGTTGGTTGTTGAGTTCCTCGTTTGCTCCAGTGAAGACAATACTTCCATCTTTGCCCTTGTGACCATTAGACCACCGTTGAGTTTGATCAATAGTCACATACGATTCTTTGTCAGGCGAAAGATATATAAGGCCATAAAACCCCGGTGCTGTGAAAAAGCATGGTTGATAGGATTGAAAAAGTGGCAGCTCCACTTCAAAAGATCCGTCGGAATTTACAGGAGCAACCCCAATATTTTTATCTATCAGTCGACCAAGAGCAGAACGAGGATAAACTTCCACTGAAGTTTGTTCCCCATCAGTTTGATAATTCAGAATCTTTCCTTTGAGAACTGCATTACCTTTCTCCCATTTCTGAGAAGAAAGCGCATTAAGTTTTTCTATAGGAGTCTGGCTATCGAAAGACTTGTCTATATGTATGCCCTCTATTCTGAAATCAGAATCATCGTCCCCTTCTATAAAATCGAACGATTTGGTATTCAGTAGCATCGGTTCGAACGAAAGTGAGAAGATGGAGTCTCCTAATGTGGGGATGTCTATCCACTTGCCAAGCTCAATTCCTTTTGCACTTCGCAAGTGATAACTTTTCCCCTCGCTGACAAGCTTGACACTGGGAAGTATTCTTATATTATTACCCATGTAGCAGTAGGTGTGCAAGATAATAGTGGTAGAATCAGGGTTCAATTCTACAGCGTCAATGAATAGTTTGGCTGTATTTGTATGTTCAACCAATGGATTCTGCATTTTTACTGTTTTGGCTCCCATTGCCAACATAGATACAGAAAGAAGAGAAGCAAAGCAAAGAAGCCTACATACCTTTTTTGTTTTCATGATATGTGTTGTTTATGTTATTTCTTATTATGGTCGCAAAGTTAACGTCTCATTTTTGACGTACAACCGTTCATCCGGCTATTGTCAAGTTTATCCGGAGACTTCTCATCGTTAACCGAAATTTATTAAAAAAACATACTTTTGTCTATTATTCAGTGGAATAACATCTATGGGATGACATTCACTGAAAAGTTTGGACCTTCTTAGATTCCGTTGAAATTTCAATTATGAAGTGACTGCAGAATTAAATATGGTCAAAATTCATTTCTTTGACTGGTATTGCTTCAAAATATAGATAATCCGAGAGGTCGTATTCCTCTTTCCATTTGTAAGGACTGACTTTCGAAAATCTGAGTCCGCATATATAGAAACCTTCAAAAGTACTACCATTGCCCAGATCAAATTTTTGCGGGATTCCAGTGGCATAGCCCACCAAGGGAATAGTGTCGTTTTCTTCAAATGTCCATTCATAGTCACAACCTATCAGCATACGGTTTGCTGTTGGGATTTTGATATTAACCCGGGGGTTACCTGCCGAAATATGCACCAATGATATGATGGCATTCAGTGAATCCTTGGCTACTGCAGTAAAAGTAATCTTGGTAGAGTCCTGTTCAATATTCTTATATCCCAACTTTGTGCGTTTGCATTCACCCCCGGTGCGCTCAACCATCCATATTTCATAATACTTTGCATCCAAAGAATCAGAATAAAGCGTAGCAGTGACTTGGGAAGCATCTAAAAGTGTTAGAATACCTGCAATTTCTTCATTCTCTATATGTTCTTTGAAGCTCACAGAAATTGGGTGTTTTGCAAAAGATATTATAAACATTGCCATAAACAGCAAGCAAAAATACTTTCTCATAATTGATTATTGTAGATTAAATAATTTTATATTTCTTAATTTTGGTTGCAAAGTTAACGCCTCATTTTTTGATGAGCAGTACCCCAAAAGGGTAAGTTGAAGTCGAGCATAAACTTCCGTTTCAGCCTTTGTTCATCATCGGAAGATATGGGTTGAACGTCTAACCATTGTTAATAAAGTTTATTCAATGGTGTCATCATAATTATTTTTTTGCAAAGATACAAAACATACCACTCTTTTGCAAATATACCACCTAAAATGCAGTATAGCACTCAAGATTATTTGTAAAACGTACCACCACCGATGACTTATACCACTAAAATGGAGGTACAATCTATTATAATGGGATGAATTTATACAATAGTTTTATATATATAATTATAAGTTGAACCTTAATATTAATTTACAATATAGCATGAAAAAAAGTCCCAGAGAATTTTTGACGTATCAACATCCTCTTCAGCCCAAGAATGTTTGCCACCATCAATCTCATAGATAATAACATCACAATCCGAAGGAGCGCCACTATAGTGAGTTCGTTTTACCAATCGGTTTGCGTCACACTTTGCCGAAATTTCATCAATTGCCATTGTGGTGCAACGGTTGTTCGTTGCCAAGTAAGAAATTGCAAGCGGAACTGGGATATAAGATCCCCACCCTCCAGAATTGAAGTGATCTCCATGCCACATAGCATACTCGTCAGCGTTGCCATGAATCTCAAGAAATGGCACCGGAACTGAAAGCATATTGTTCGTATACATATCCTCAAACATAAGCCCACCCACAGAACCATAAGCCCTGAACAATGAGGGGGCCTTATATGCCAGGTGATAACAGAGGTCACCACCATTTGACCAGCCGGCCATAAATACATTTTTACAGCTTAGCCTGAATTTTGCACTTACCTCATCAAGCAGATGACGAAAAAAGTCTGCTTCATCTATCTCCATGCAATCTTGTGAAGGATAGCCGACATTCCAACTGTCGTAGCCACGGGAATCAGGCAAGCCGTCGGGGTAGCATACCGCAAATCCACAACTGTCGGCAACAGCATTGAGGTCATCACGCCAACGTGTCTTGGAACCATACCCATGAGTATATACAACGAGTGGCGCATCATCTCTAATCGACAGTGGCACATACATACTGTATGTACGAACGGTATCGCCATAAACCATTGTATATTTTGGGGGTTGGTTGCTGTCATTAGCAAGAGTCGTCGCTACTACCAAAGTAGAAGCAACCGTCAAAATCAAAATACGTAAATTTAAAAGCTTTGAAAGCATAATTAAACCGTTTTAATTTTCAAAATTATAACATTATTATAAATAAAACAATAGTTAAGATGTAATTTCTATTGGCAATCACCACTCTCTCCTTGAAGTCGTGATGACTTTCGTTAAAATCTTAATGACGTTGGGTAACAATCCTGCGCATTATCTGCAATCTTGAAATAATAATAGATCTTACTATATCACAGTCTCTTCACATTAGGATTATTTTGCATCGCAATTTCACACTGATATGTTTTCAGTATACTTTTTACTTAGACCCCGTCTCATAAAGATTTTAAGAGCCCGGTCTTAGTTAGGATTATCTTTATCCTAAAACATTTGCATTATTAATCATAATATAGTACCTTTGTAGAAAAACCAGAAATGAAACAGCTACTCATTTTAGTATGGTGTCTATTGCTGCTTTTCGGGTGTAATAATTCTACAATAGATCCGAGAGAACAGTTAACAAAGGCTGGGGTACTTCTTGAGAATACCCCGGACAGTGCATTGTTGATTCTTGATGACATCAGAAGTACGAATGGTTTGTCTGACGAAATGAATGCATCTGCAACAATATTGACTGCTAAGGCAAAGCTACGCAAAGGAGAGTCTTTTCTGACCGTTGAGGGTTTCGATAATGCATTGAATTTTTATGAAGAAAACGGTGATTCCGCGGCATTGCTCGACATGTATCAACTGGCAGCTATCAAGATGAGATGGCTCAACCACCAGGATTCAGCTGCCTTTTATCTCTCTAAAGCAATAGATATTGCTTCCTACAGCACCAATCCTTCAAGATCTGAACTCCTCATAGAATTGTCTAATCTATACGCTAAGCCGTCTCTTAAGAAAGATTATCCAAAGGCAATCTATTATGCCCATGAAGCAATGAAAGTTGCTCAGACTAACGAGGAAAAAGCACGCGCCCTACACGACATTGGACTATTCCATTCTTTCATAGGTAATAATGACTCTGCTTCCATTTATATGGCAAGAGCTTTATCTGAAGCATCTGCAGACGGTCCTGAGTTTACAACATACGCGCTGAATTACGCCAACCTTCCCTCAGCCGATTATAGAATAAGTGTAGCGAATCTGAACCGGATAAAGACACAAAGCCTTGGAAAACTGATTACTCTTGGATTTATCTACCTAAATCATGTCAAGATTGATTCAGCGCGACACTATATGGAGATCTCCAAAAGTTTGTATAATGAAAATCCGGCACGATACTCAATCAACACTTACAATAATCTTAGACTTTTGGAACATAGCGTTAGGTTGATAGAGAAAGGAACCATCGACTTTTCTGATGGTGCGGTCACTAATGATTCAATAAGTGAGGTGACTGCTATTCAAAGAAAAATTTCCGAGGAAAGACGAGATTACAACAAAAGGCTTCAAATGCAGTTACTGCAAACTAAAGCGTACAGGCAGCTTCTAATAAGTATAGGATTGGGAATATTTTTGTGTTTAACCATAGGTTTCGGAATCTATGTTTGGCATTCAAAACGAAAATTCCTGAAACTTAAACTACAACTCGACAATGTAAAAGTTGAGCAAATCGTTGTTGAAGCTAATGAAGAAGAATCAGACAAATCGTTTGATTTGGTTCGTCGTAGAATAGATATATGCATTGAGCAGTTCAGAGAATCAAAGCTACAAGCTAATATCGACAAGATAGCGATGCATTATAAAAATAACGGTAATTATCCATCGGTAAAGGAACGAGAGACTATACAGAAAATGCTGATTGGATGTTTTGCTGATTTCATTGTCGATTTAAAGATGACGGGAGTTAAACTTAATATTGAGGATATAGTGACCTGCATCATGTCTTGTCTCCGGGAATCAAATGCTGCTATTGCAGCGTGTCTTGGAACAACTGACACTGCCATCAGGACCAGAAAAACACGTCTCAGAGCAAAGTTACCTACTGGAATGCTCGACTTACTTAAACTGTAAGATAATACGATGATTAACTGATTATTATATCAACATACGCAACATTTCTGAAATGCAAGTAAGAATGTGAAACAATTGTGAAACGTCATTTTCTTGGTCTCAAGAGACTTTTCCCCATACCTTTGCATCAAAAACATCAAAAGGTATGAAAAATCGAATTTTTACACTTATGCTTGCATCGACTGTCATTGCTCAGGCGCATGTCCCTGTCAACGATTCTGGCGTTGAGAACGACTCCACATTTACTATCGAACTCGGGGATGTGGTAGTGACTGCGATGCGCAATGTGCAACGGATGAGCAAAGGAGGGTTAATAACAGACATCATGGGTACATCTCTAAGTGGACTCGGAACATGTACAGATGTTATCTCTCAACTGCCCGGAGTTATATCCAACGAGGGAAACATTGAGATTGTAGGCCGTGGCACCCCTCAGATTTTCATCAACGGCAGGAAACTCATTGACAAATCTGAACTTGACCGTCTGTCTTCAAAAGAAATTCAGAACGTGGAAGTTGTCTTTAATCCGGGTGCGAAATATGGCGCGGAAACAAAAGCCGTTATTCTTGTCAAGACAATAAAGAAACAAGGTGATGGATTAAGTGGATCTTTATCCATAACAGGAAGACAGGCTCGTTACTTTTCCCATTCCGACAATATTTTTCTCAACTACAGAACCGGTGGAGTTGATATATTCGGCACATTCAATTATGATTTTGCCCGTCGTTATCAGAAACAGCATAACCGGACCATCATTAATTCCTCTCCGGATCACTACTTCATAGATTCCGACATTCTTATTTATCCAAAGTCTAATACCTATCTCGCAAACATTGGCGTGAACTGGCAGATAAACAACAGTCATTATATTGGTGTCAAGTACGAGTACTCCGCCGTGCCTGATTCCAAGTCAAAATGGCTCACAAATGAAACCATAACGGGAAATAATTCCGGGGAAGACATGGTTCATTATGAAACGAATTGGCTAAGGAACTCCGCACCTGTCCATCTTGTGAATTTATATTATCAAGGTAAAGTAAACGCCTTTGATATTTCAATCAATAATGACTATTATTCACGTAGTGATAACAACCAACAGTCGATTGTGGAAAACAGCTTGTTCGGAGGTGAAAATTTTATCGGAAGCGACAACCGCGTTAGAAGTTTAATGTTAGCATCCAAAGGTGCTGCCGAATATTCGTTCAAAGGCAATACTCTTGAATTTGGTTATGAAATAACGGCTACCGACCGTAAAGATATCTTCATCAACGAGGGTGATAATCTGCCTAATGCGAATGACAGAATAAAGGAAACCACCTGTGCCGGATTTGTCGCAGTAAACATTCCGATCAGGAATGTTGAACTTTATGCAGGGGTGAGATATGAGCATACTATATCGAATTATTATCAGAATGAGACGTTTGTAGTTGACCAAAGCCGCAAATACGGTAGATTCTTTCCCAATATGGATTTCACATTCCCAATTGGAAAAGCAAAATTCACTCTGTCATACGAAGCGAAGACCAAACGCCCTCTGTGTAGCCAGTTGAGCAGCAGTATCCAATATGACAACCGCTTCACATACGAGACCGGTAATCCTTTCCTGACATCGGAACAGATACATAATGTTTCTCTTGCCGGTATCTACAAGTGGATATTCTTCAGCGCGACCTACACTTACGACAAAGATGCCATCATCAGTGTAATCCGTCCATATAAACCGGAAGCACCTCAAAATATTATGACCTTCGAAAACTTCAATCATTTGTCAAAATATGATATTGTGGTATCTTTATCTCCGAGAATTTCACGGTGGTCTCCGCGTCTTAGGTTGAACCTATCCGGGCAACGCTTCTCAATGGCCACAACAGATGGTATTATAAAAAAGAATACACCAATATTATTCTTCAATTTTTTCAATAACGTGTCATTGGGAAAAGGATTCAACATGACATGTGAGATTTCAGGACGAACCCGAGGAGATATGGATGTTGTCACGCTAAAACCATCGTGGCAGATAAATTTAGGTCTATCAAAAAATATGAAGAACTGTTTTTTTCAGCTTCAAGCCACAGACATATTCAAGACAGCGAGAAGTTCGATGATAACTTATGGAACTCAAATGACCCTTGACAAATGGAACTATAGTGATACTCAAGCGCTGCGTCTCATCATCAGATATTCATTCAACACGGCAATAAGTAAATATAAAGGTAAAGGTGCAGGAATAACTGAACGTAATAGAATAATGCAATAAAGAGATTCGTACTCATGAACTCAAAGAACATAAAAATAATCATCTATGTTGCCGACAGTGCCCCGATTATTGTTATATTCATAAACGGGAGCCCCCAATATAAATTGCCGGGAGTTATGGCACTCTTGGCAATTTGCCATGTTTTAAAGCACACACTCATAGGAAACAAAGGAAATTTCACTTCATATTGTAAACTTTATTAAAAAATAACTTCATCAAAAATTGGTAGTATAATTTAATTTTGTTAAATTTGCAACATAATAAAACTATTTAGTCACCTACTAATAGCTATAAAGATGAAGAAACACAATTTTTATGCAGGCCCATCCATCTTGAGCCAGTACACTATCAAGAATACGGCTGATGCCATTCTTGACTTCGCAGACATGGGACTCTCTATCCTTGAGATCTCACACCGCAGCAAGCAGTTCCAAGCTGTCGTTGATGAAGCGGTAGCCCTTGTTAAGGAACTCCTCGAAGTGCCCGAAGGCTATAGCGTGCTCTTCCTCGGTGGCGGCGCAAGCCTTCAGTTCGCTATGGCGCCGATGAATTTCCTCAACACCAAGGCCGCATATCTCGACACTGGTGTATGGGCTTCCAAAGCTATCAAAGAAGCTAAGCTCTTTGGAGAAGTGGACGTGGTGGCTTCCGGTAAAGACACAAAATATACAGTGATTCCAAAGGACTGGAAAGTACCGGCAGATGCCGACTACTTCCACTATACCTCCAACAACACCATCTACGGAACTGAAATCAGGAAAGATCCGGAGGTGCCTGTTCCAATGATCTGCGACATGAGCTCAGATATTTTCTCACGTCCCGTTGACGTAAGCAAATACGATCTCATCTATGCCGGTGCACAAAAGAATCTTGCTCCTTCAGGTGTGACTATATGTATCGTTAAAGATGCAGCTCTTGATAAAGTCAGCCGTGTGATCCCCACCATGCTCAAATATAAGACACACGTCGACAAGGGTTCTATGTTCAACACTCCTCCTGTGCTTCCTATATTTGCTGCTCTTCAGACATTGAAATACTATAAGAGTCTCGGTGGAATCCGTGAAATTGAAAAGATGGATCTCGCGAAAGCTGAGCGCCTTTATGAGGCAATTGACACAAGCAAGATGTTTGTGGCAACTGTCCAGGACAAGGAGTCTCGTTCAATAATGAACGTTTGTTTCGTGATGAAGCCGGAATATGCTGAGTTTGAGAAAGATTTCATTGATTTCGCAACATCTAAGGGTATTATCGGAATCAAGGGACATCGCGATGTAGGTGGCTTCCGAGCTTCTCTCTACAACGCACTCCCGATGGAATCGGTTGATGCTCTTGTGGAATGCATGCGAGAATTTGAATCCCTTCACTAAACAATTAAACGATTAAACAAATCGTATGAAAATATTAGTTTTTACGGAAAAGCCTTTCGCAAAAGATGCTGTCAAGGCCATAGCAAATACAGTCAATGCCAGTGGCAATGAACTGAAACTCGTTGAAATGGGCACTCGCGAAGATCTACTCGAGGCAGTGAAGGATGTAGAAGGTCTTATCGTTCGTAGCGACAAGATTGACGAGACTGTAATGGATGCGGCTCCAAATCTTAAGGTGATCGTACGCGCCGGTGCCGGATATGACAATATCGACCTGGATGCTGCCACAAAACATGGCATCTGCGTTATGAACACCCCGGGACAAAACTCCAATGCTGTTGCAGAATTGGTTTTTGGCATGGTCGTAATGATGTGCCGTAACCAATATAACGGCAAGTCCGGCTCTGAACTCAAGGGCAAGAACTTGGGTATCTACGCATTCGGTCAAGTTGGACGCAATGTTGCACGCATTGCCAAAGGTTTCGGAATGAACATCTCTGCACTTGATAAGTTTGTTGCAGACGCGGTCATGGAAGCTGAAGGAGTTCGTCCTGTGCATGATGTTGAATCTCTATTCTCCGAAAACGATTTCGTTTCGCTTCATATTCCGGCTACCTCCGAGACAAAAGGAAGTATCGGCTACGATCTCGTTATGAAAATGCCTAAAGGTGGAGTGCTCGTCAACACAGCCCGCAAAGAAGTAATTGATGAGGCTGGTCTCATAAAGGCACTTGAGGAACGTCCCGACCTACGCTATGTCAGCGATATCAAACCTGATTCTGCGGAAGAATTCGAACAGAAATTCGAATCAAGGGTTTTCTTCACACCTAAGAAGATGGGTGCTCAGACTGCAGAAGCTAACTTCAATGCAGGCGTGGCAGCTGCCGAACAGGTTCTGGCATATCTTAAAGACGGTTGGAACAAATATCAAGTGAATAAATAATCTTATTCAAACAATAGAAAAGCCTTGCGGAATTCCGCAAGGCTTTTTCTCTATTTGGAATCTCAGCTTACTTAGACCCCGTCTCATAAGATTTTAGAGGCCCCGGGGAAGCTGGGTTGGGATGATTTTCGGCATGCAGGCTCGGGAGCTTAGCGGGTCTTAATCTTGCTGAGTCCTTCTGTGTTCTTTTCTATCTGCTCATCCGAAACATGATAGTTTGCAAGATCACCGGCAATGTAGCTGTCATAAGCAGCCATATCGATCAGTCCATGGCCGGATAGATTGAATAGGATAACCGGAGCCGTACCCTCTTCGTTCGCTTTTTTTGCCTCGCGGATAGCCGCTGCTATAGCATGAGAGCTTTCCGGAGCCGGAATAATACCCTCGGTCTGCGCAAACAGAGTCGCTGCAGCAAACGTCTCAAGCTGCGGAATATCTACAGCCTCAATCAGATCCTGGCTCTTCAGCTGGCTGACCACCGAACCGGCACCATGATAGCGAAGGCCACCGGCATGAATGTTGGCTGGGGCGAAGTCATGACCCAATGTGTACATCGGAATCAAAGGAGTATATCCGGCCTCATCACCGAAATCATAGCGAAGTTTTCCACGTGTCAGTTTCGGACATGATTCCGGTTCCGCTGCTATAAAACGGGTATTGCGATCACCGCTGAAATTATGGCGCATGAACGGGAAAGAAATTCCGGAGAAGTTACTGCCACCACCGAAGCAGCCTATGACGATGTCGGGATATTCCCCGGCCATCTCCATCTGCTTCTCAGCCTCAAGACCTATAACAGTCTGATGCAGTGCTACATGATTCAGCACAGAACCAAGCACATATTTGCAATTATCAGTAGACATCGCAAGTTCCACAGCTTCCGAGATTGCTGTGCCGAGTGAACCCTGATAAGTCGGATGTTCCGTGATAATCTGCCGGCCTGCCTTGGTAGACATCGACGGAGATGCAATCACCTCTGCACCATAAGTCTGCATGATTGAACGACGATATGGTTTCTGATTATATGACACCTTTACCATATAAACCGCCAAATTCAGACCAAAATGCTTTGCAGCAAGAGACAGAGCTGCACCCCACTGCCCTGCTCCGGTTTCGGTTGTGATATTTGTTACGCCTTCCTTCTTGCAGAAATATGCCTGAGGAATAGCTGAATTTAATTTATGGCTTCCTACCGGACTTACGCTCTCATTCTTAAAATATATATGTGCTTTTGTACCAAGAGCCTTTTCCAAACCTCTCGCACGCACCAAAGGAGTAGGTCGATAGATTTTATACATCTCGCGGACCTCCTCGGGTATTTCAATATACTTGTCAGTATAGTTCATCTCTTGAAGAGATGCCTCCTTTGAGAACAATGGGAACAGATCTTCTGGCTTGAGAGGCTCATTGGTGGCCGGATTGCGCATAGGCTCTGGCTTCACCGGCATATCAGCCAAAATGTTGTACCATGCTGTAGGGATATCCTTTTCCTGTAGAATAAATTTCTTGGATTCCATTGAAAATCGTTTATGTGTAAATTTTTATTGATAATTCGCGCAAATTGTATAATATTGCAATTATACCGCATATTAATATAACAATATGCATCCGAAATCTATCATATTAAACTTAATTTAATTCCAATCTCAAATCTGTTGTCTGAAAACTGAGAACAGACTACCGAAAACAGTTGCACAATACCCCTTTTTTTAGTAATTTTGCAATTATGATTACAGCTTCACAGAAAAAAAAGGAAAACATAGCGGAATATCTGCTCTATATGTGGCAGATAGAAGATCTTATCCGTGCTTTCGGCCTGGACTTAGATCGTATCCGAGAGAATATAGTTGATAAACACGCTGGACTCTCCGAAGTACAGCGCAAAGAGATGACCGAATGGTATGAATCGCTGATCGACATGATGCGTCGCGAAGATGTTGTTGATAAAGGTCATCTTCAGCTCAATAAAAATGTCATAATTGCTCTCGATGACCTTAATGCACGATTAGTGAAAGATCCGAAATATGCAAAATATGCAGCAGAATACTACAAGATTCTACCCCTGATCGTAGAACTCAGAGCAAAGGCTGGCGAAAATAAGGCTGGCGAGATGGAGACATTATTCAACTTTCTTTATGGAATTCTAATGCTGAAGATCCAGGGAAAGGAAATATCAAAAGAAACTCTCGATGCAGCTCAGCAAGTATCGCACTTTCTCGGGACACTTGCTCAATTTTACAAGAAAGACTTCAACAACGAGCTTGACCTTGAATAATTATGTCAGAAGAACTTAATAAGGAGATAGCGCGTCGACGCACATTTGCCATAATCTCCCACCCTGATGCCGGAAAGACAACCTTGACTGAAAAATTACTTCTTTTCGGTGGTGCCATTCATGTAGCAGGCGCTGTCAAGAGCAACAAAATCAAAAAGACCGCTACTTCCGACTGGATGGAAATCGAAAAGCAAAGAGGAATATCTGTTGCCACATCAGTCATGGGCTTCAACTATAAAGACTATAAGATCAATATTCTTGACACCCCGGGACACCAAGACTTTGCCGAAGATACATTCCGAACCCTTACGGCGGTAGATTCTGTAATTATTGTGGTAGACGTTGCAAAAGGTGTGGAGACTCAGACACGCAGACTCATGGAAGTGTGTCGCATGCGGAAGACACCTGTCATTATCTTTGTAAACAAGCTTGACCGTGAGGGTCGTGACCCATTTGACATTCTTGACGAACTTGAGCAGGAACTGAAGATTTCCGTTCGTCCTTTGTCATGGCCTATCAATATCGGTGAAAAATTCAAAGGTGTATATAACATTTATGAGCATGGTCTCGATCTCTTCACTCCATCCAAACAGACTATAAGCGAACGAGTTGAGATTGAAGATGTAAACTCCCCTCTCGTTGATGAACTTGTAGGGAAAGCTGATGCAGACAAGCTTAGGGAAGATCTGGAACTTATCGAAGGTGTATATCCTGAATTTGACAAGGATGCCTATCTCAGAGGAGAGGTTGCACCGGTCTTCTTTGGTTCTGCCTTGAACACTTTTGGTGTGAAGGAACTTCTTGATTGCTTCTGTGAGATTGCTCCGGCTCCTCTGCCAATCGATGCTGTTGAGCGCACCGTAGACCCAAAGGAAGAGGGATTCACTGGTTTTGTATTCAAGATTCACGCCAACATGGATCCTAACCATAGAAGTTGTATAGCTTTCGTGAAAATTTGCAGTGGAAAGTTTGAACGCAATGTCAATTACAAACATGTCCGCCACAACAAAATGATGAAATTTGCTGCCCCTACAGCTTTCATGGCACAAAAAAAGAATATCGTGGATGAGGCATTTCCGGGTGATATCGTAGGTATTCCTGACACCGGAAACTTCAAGATTGGCGATACACTTACATCTGGAGAGGATCTACATTTCAAAGGTCTACCCTCTTTCTCACCTGAAATGTTCAAATATCTTGAAAATGCCGACCCCATGAAGTCGAAACAGCTTGAAAAAGGCATCAACCAACTCATGGATGAAGGTGTGGCACAGATGTTTATCAACCAATTCAACGGCAGGAAGATCATCGGAACTGTCGGTCAACTTCAGTTTGAAGTGATACAATACCGATTGCTGCATGAATACGGAGCACAATGCCGTTGGGAACCGATAAGTCTGTATAAGGCATGCTGGATAGAAAGTGATGATGAGCAGGCATTGGAAGCATTTAAGAAGAGAAAACATCAGTTCATGGCAAAGGATAAGGATGGTCGCGATGTGTTCTTGGCAGACAGCAACTATGTTCTTCAGATGGCGCAGAGCGATTTCCCAAAGATACGCTTCCATTTCTCAAGCGAATTTTGATTAAACCTTTTGGTTTTTTTACGTCTAATAAGTATACCGTAAATCATACCATAAATTTTAAACACAGATCTATTCATGAAAAAGACATTCCTTACAGCATTTATGTCGGCTGCCGTGGCAGTTTCGGCATTTGCCCAGTTTGGCCCACCTGTAGATCGTGGACCCAAAAGCCTTAAGGACGCTTATGATGACTATTTCACTATCGGAGTGGCAGTAAACAAGCGTAACATCACTGATCCGGCCCAGATTGACCTTATCAAGAAAGAATTCAACAGCATCACAGCAGAGAATGCAATGAAACCCGGTGAGATTCATCCGGCTGAAGGAGTCTGGAACTTTGGATTTGCTGACAGCATAGCCAACTTCTGCCGGGAAAACGGAATCAAGCTTCGTGGCCATACTCTTGTGTGGCATTCACAGTTTGCAGATTGGATGTTTACCGACAAAAAGGGGAAACCGGTTTCAAAGGAAGAATTTTACAAACGTCTACGCGACCACATTCATACAGTTGTGAACCGTTATAAAGACGTTGTCTATGCTTGGGATGTTGTCAATGAGGCAATGTCAGACGGTGGTCCTATGTGGCCCGGTCGCAAACCAAATCCATATCGTGAGAGTAAGCTATATCAACTCTGCGGTGATGAATTCATAGCAAAGGCTTTTGAATACGCACACGAAGCGGATCCTGAGGCGATTCTTTTCTACAACGATTATAATGCAGCCACTCCAGACAAACGCGACCGCATATATAATATGGTGAAGAAGATGCAAGATGCCGGTGTACCCATAACAGGTATCGGTATGCAAGGGCACTACAACGTGTACGGACCTTCTGAAGAAGATGTGGATGCTGCTATCAAGAAATATTCTGAGTTGGTTGACCATATCCATATCACAGAGCTTGATATGCGTACCAACGATGAGATGGGAGGTCAGCTCCGTTTCTCCCGTGGAGAGAACAAACCGATGCCCGGCTACATCAACACCCTTCAGGAAGACCAATACGACCGCATGTTCCGCGTATTCCGTAATAACAAGGATGTGATCGATAATGTGACGCTATGGAATCTTTGCGACGGTGATTCATGGCTTGGTGTCAACAACCATCCGCTTCTCTTCGACGAAAATCTAAAGCCAAAGAAAGCATACTACGCAGTGAAGAACTTCGATAAGAATCTCGATAATCTTGTTCCAAAGGAAGATTTCGTTCCCAACGAACTGAATCAGCCGGGACAGGAATACCCGATGGTGAATTCAGAAGGGTTCGCGCGTTTCCGTATCGATGCGCCTACAGCAAAATCTGTTATCGTAAGTCTCGGGATTGGTGGACGTGGAGGCACAGTTCTGCGTAAGGATAAAGATGGCGTATGGACCGGTACAACACTCGCACCAATGGACGAAGGATTCCACTACTACCATCTCACTATTGACGGCGCTACTGTAAACGATCCGGGTGCCAACAACTATTATGGATCTTGTCGTTGGGAAAGCGGTATCGAAATCCCGGCTCACGACAAGGACTTCTATGCCTTGAAAGACGTGCCCCACGGAAATGTCCAGCAGGTGCTTTTCAACTCTCCAAGCACTGGCGAGCAGAAGCGTGCATTCGTCTACACTCCTGCTGAATACAACAATGCTAAGAACAGTAAGAAGCGTTACCCTGTGCTCTATCTGCAGCATGGCTGGGGTGAGGATGAGACTGCATGGAGCAACCAGGGCCATGCAAACCTCATTATGGACAATCTGATTGCCGAGGGAAAATGTGAGCCGTTCATTATCGTAATGACTTATGGCATGACAAATAATGCTAAGTTCGGAACCATCGGATCATTCAATTACAAGGATTTCGAGACGGTTCTCGTAGATGAACTTATCCCTTACGTCGATGCAAATTTCCGCACTATCCCCGATAAGAAACACAGAGCTATGGCAGGCCTCTCGATGGGTGGCATGGAAACCAAGAATATCACACTTTCCCGTCCGGAGACATTCGACTACTATGGCCTTCTAAGTGGTGGAACTTATGCTCCTTCCGACCTTAAGGTGAAACCAAGCCTGATCTTTACTTCATGCGGATCAAAAGAAAATCCTGAAGGCGTGAAGAAGTCGGTTGAAGATCTTAACAATGCAGGTTTCAACGCCGTTGCTTACGTGTCGCCGGATACTGCCCATGAATTCCTCACTTGGCGCCGCAGCCTGAAGGAAATGGCCCCTCTCCTTTTCAAGTGACATGATTAATTATTATTTGACCTTGACAGCCGGAATATTATTCCGGCTGTTTTTATTATTTTTCTATCAGCAGCAAAAAAATACCTTTTTTCATGCAAGATTTTCTAAAAACGTGGGTTTATAAGTTATAAAGTAAATAAACAGCATTTCATTATGAACCGAATTGTAAATACTATTTTAGGTATCTCCACCCTATCGCTTGTGGCATGTAATGGTGAAACCGTGGAGTATTCAGGATCAAAAGAATTTAATGGAACTCTTCCGGAAGTCAACTATCCGGCAATGGCATCGGCACCTCTCAGCACAGTATCGTCTGATGATGTAGCCAACACCAACGAATTTGCATTTAAGTTTTATCGAGCCAATGCAGAAGATACAGATGACAATGTGTGCGTTTCTCCTTTCAGCGTTGAGGCGGTTCTTGCAATGATAGCAAACGGCAGCGATGGAGTTGGCAGGGATGAGATTCTGACTCTTTTAGGATTTGAAGCAAGTGAGTCCGGACTGGCGGCTCTGAACACACATTATCAAACTCTACTCTCGAATCTTCCGAATATGGAGAAGGAGATCTCTTGCAATTTCACCAACTCTTTATGGTATGATCCCGTACGGGAAGAAATCAACAGATCTTTCATGCAGCAGCTGAATGAATATTATTATGCAACAGAAATAGGGATCGCACCAAGCGGGGAAAATGGGAAAAATGCAATCAATGAGTTTGTAAGCCGTAACACAAACGGGATTATTGATAATTTCCTTTCTGAACCAATCAATTCAGATGTGGCAATACTCAATACTGCCTATTTCAAAGCAGGATGGTTCGACCCTTTCTATGAAAAAAACACATCGACAGGTGTCTTCAAAAACATAAAAAATAAGGATCAGAAGACAGATTTCATGTCACAAAACATCTTGACCCAGACATGCAAGATCAAAGATGGGACGGAAGTAGTCAGACTCTTCTATGGAAACAACCGTGATTTTTCCATGACTCTCCTTCTTCCACCCGCAGCTAAGAAACCTACTTCTCCCGACAATGTCCTGACTATGGACAACATCAAGGAAGTAGACAACAATCTTATAAACGAAAGATTCATCCTGAAGCTCCCAAAATTTGAAGTAGAGCTAAACAATCCGAGAACCATTGAAATCCTGAAAGAATTAGGATTGAAAGAAACATGCTCCGGGAGAGCAGCTTTCAGCAAGGTTTCCGAAAAGAAAGACTTTTATCTGAATTGCTTTATCCATGCTGCCAAACTAAAGGTAGACGAGGAGGGCAGCGAAGGGGCTGCCGCCAGCATGGGGGGCTGGTTAGGATCCAATGGCAACGAAAACACATACAAACCGCGTGAAATTGTTTTCAACCGGCCGTTTGCCTTCTACATTCAAGAAAACACCACAGGATGTATTCTCTTCGTAGGTAATGTGAAAAAATTCGACTGACCACGGATGAAGCATCATCTATATGATAAGGAACAGTATATAGTCTCTCTGATCAGCAAAGACATCCGGGAGGCTACGAAGCAAATATATGGCGTATATGCAGGTTATGTGACCGGCGTATGCGCCCGTTTCTTATCGGATGATGACGATATTAAAGATGTGGCCCAGGAAAGTTTTGTGAGGATTTTCTCCAAACTGAAAACATTCAGATATTTGGGGCGTGGTAGTCTTATAGCTTGGCTAAACAGGATAACGGTGAACTGCGCTCTTAATTATCTCAGGTATAACAGTAAGCTACGGTTCACCGACTATCCTGATATTCTTCCTGATATAGCGGAGGCTCCGCCGGATACGGAATCACTCACGGCGGAAGAGATAACATCGTTGATAAGGAAACTTCCCGACGGCTACAGGAGAGTCTTCAACCTCTATGCTATAGAGGGCAAATCTCACAAGGAAATCGGAAGACTTCTCGGCATCAAGGAAAATAGCAGCGCATCGCAGTATCTGAGGGCAAAAACCATGCTTGCAATGAAAATAAAGGAATATCTGAAACAAAAATAACCACAAAACCAATGGAAGACAAATGGATTGACGACATAAGGAAAAAGATGTCGGAGTTGGAGATGACTCCTCCCCGGGGTATGTGGGATGATGTTTTGAAAGAAACCAATGCCCGAAAGAATAGAAGAAAGGTGATTATTGCCTCTGCTATAGCCGCATCGGTAACCTTAATAATAGGCTTTTCTTTTATTTTGTCGACAGAGAATAATATACATCAAGAGCTCCCGTTCATCCCTATGTTGACAAATGAGCATGAGCCTCACAATGAAAACAAAACAATAAATACAAGTGGACAAAACATTCTTGTCCAAGAAATTCAAGCTTCCACCCAAGTAAAAAAACGGCACTCTCGCCATGAATCTTCAGCCGGACAAATAGATGAAAATGCTGACAAGACAGTAAGTGTTTCGGAAACTCTGGTTTCATCGTTACCGGACTATTCAAATGAATCCGAAGAAATAACAACTCAAGAGAAGGTTGGGGAAACAGAGGACGCTATCTACAACGAAGATACATTTTCAGCCAAAGAAGAAAAATATGGTCATGCCGGTTCGAATTGTGATTCTCACATGTCTCATTTTTCAGTGGGGGTATATACCTCTGTCAATGGTATTGGAGGTTGCATGAACGGCAATGACTTCCCGGATCAAACTTTTTATTCACCCAACGCCTATGGTTCAGCCCAGACCAGAATGGGTGGTGGCGTTTTATCCGAATCTCCATTATATGGCGCGACAGGAAGCATCCTGCCCCGTGACATAGATGTTTTTAACCATAAACTGCCCTTGCGTTTTTCCATAAGTATATCATTCCATCTATACCGGAATCTTAATATTGACACAGGTATCGGCTATTCCTATCTGAAGTCAGACATAAGATATGGCGAAAAATTCTCCGCAATCTCTGAAGGAGTGCAAAAGCTTCATTTTCTCGGTATCCCCATAGGAATAAGATACACTCCATTTAGCACTCATCATATTGATTTTTATGCTGCAGGAGGAGGAATGGTTGAGAAATGCATCTTCGGAAAATTAGAGGGAAACAGCAATTCCGACAAGCCATATTCATATCCCGGGTGCACCGAACGGCCGTTTCAGTTCTCGCTATACTCCTCAGTTGGAATGCAATATAATATAGCAAAGGAATGTGGAATATATATTGAACCGGGACTTGGCTTCTATATTAAAAATGGTTCAAGACTACGCACAATATATAGCGAACGTCCCGTAACATTCAACCTCAACTTAGGGGTAAGATTCATGAAATGACGACACTAATCACGCATCCTGGAGTCTATGATAATCGTCACAGGTCCATCATTGATAAGGCTGACTTGCATATCGGCGCCAAATATACCTTTCTTTACCTCTTTACATAATGCCGCGCCAAGTTCCTTGCAATATAGATCATAAAGGGGAATTGCAATCTCATGACGTGCTGCCCTGATATAGCTTGGTCGATTTCCTTTCTTTGTTGAAGCAGCCAAGGTAAATTGGCTTATAGACAAAGCCTCACCCCCAATATCTTTCAGCGAAAGATTCATCACCCCGTCTTCATCGTTAAAGATACGCATAGCAGCTGTCTTGGCGGCAAGCCATGCGGCATCCTCTTCCGAATCACCTTCCATAACACCCACAAGAATCATTAAGCCCATTCCTATCTCACTGTGAAGGACTTGACCTATCTCAACAGATGCTCTTCTTACTCTTTGTATGACCAATCTCATTTCAAAAAAAGTAATTAAAGATTGAAATTTCCGGAAACATGGAGAAGGGATAGAAAATAGACCATACCTTCATAATAACGCCACTTACCCTTTGGAAGCGGAGTATTCCATAGGCGTTCTACTACCTCTCTCGCCAGTTCTCGCTCATCAGGGTCATCAGAGTCAGCAAGAGCTATTGCACCTACTGCATTTGCACCGGCCATCCCGCAGGAATAGTCTCCGAAAGCATTAGAGCCATCAATATTGAAATGGCCATGTTTAAATCCATCTTTCTTAAAAAAATCCAATAATTTAGACATTACTTTTCTCTGATTGACTTTGTCTTTACCTGTAAGATAATAATCCATTCCGAGATTCATAGGACATCTTATTGCATCGTACATATATATGGAAGTATCATAACCGGCTCCTGACCATTTATATGCGGATCCATCATAGTTGCTGTAGTCGGGATATAGGCCTGTCTCAGGATGTGCACTAACAATGAGATGATGACGCGCTTGATCGGCAGCTTCTTTCCAAAAGTCCTGCATATATGATGCATTTACAGCCCAATAATCAAGAAATGCCGGCAACATATAAGACGGATCTGTGAAGACATGACCTATAGAATCTGGCACAAATGTGATTAACTTCTTTTCTTTGTCAAATAGATCATAAACTCCCGTCTTGTCGCCATCTTTCGACATAATTTTCCTTAGTATCTCATTTGCCTCGTCAATATAATCTGGTCTGTTCCATTTTTTACCTGCGAGAAGAAGCGCGGTTACGTAGTATAGTTCTCCATCTGATGCATTGCTGCCACCAAATTTCTTACCGTCAGTTGTGCATTGCCAACAGAAATAACCATCCCATGGGGTGTCAACGCCATAAGCCATATTGTTCTTGCTCCATCTCCACAGTCGCTCAAACTCATCCGGCTTATCGAGCTGAACACTTATCATCATGCCATAAGACATTCCTTCTGTGCGAACATCATTACTCCCTGTGTCCATGATGAAAGCATCATTTCCACTTAGATAGTACACAGACGTCTGATCTTCTTCTTCATATTTTGATAAATCTCCGGGAGTGAAGAAATGATTCCATACTTGATCAACCTTAGCCTTTGTTTCTTCATCTGTTTTTCCAAGAATAGTCTTGAAATAATTTTCAGCTAACATTGAAGATGTTGCAAACAAAGATATACCGATAATTGCGAGCCTTATTCTTTTCATATATGTTGGTATTGTTTTTTGCAAAATTAATAAAAATTTCTTTACCTGCAAACTAAGACCCCGTCTCATAAAGATTTTAAGAGCCCCGGGGCGGTTTTGGGCGAGTG
>CAYQXG010000045.1:0-25021 GCA_964421525.1 uncultured Sangeribacter sp.
CACCAGTGGAGCAATCCGTGCCGGTTCGACCCCGGCTCAGGGTACAAGCTTCCTGGAATACAGGAGGCTTTTTTATTTATAATCGTCAGTGACATGAAAACTTATTTGGTGTTGCTCTTGTTGCAAAAGTAAGTCACCCTCATAAATAATCAAAATAATTCCTTATGTCCCGACGCTTTTTAATTTTGTTGGCTGTTTTATTAACCTTTCCGGTTTTTGCAATAAAGAAGCCGATGGTTTTGCCTGCCAATCTTTCCGGTTCCATGATGCCATACAATTTCTTAATCACCGACTCTGTGCCGATATGGCCGGATTCCTTGCAACCAGTCTATGTGGCACATATTGCGCGGCACGGAGCTCGCTACATCACGTCTGCAAAAAAACTCACTAAACTAAAAAATCAGATTGCCAAAGCTTCAGAGCAGGGTACTCTTACGAAGGAAGGTCGTAAATTCAGCGAACTGCTGCAGAAGGTGGAACAGACCACAGGTAATCAATGGGGCCGCTTGTCAGAAGTTGGCTGTAAAGAGGAGCAGGCCCTGGCAGAAGACTTTTACCATCTGTTCCCTAAACTATTGAGATCAGCCAGAGTCAATGCCATATCATCATATATTCCCCGCGTGGTCATGACTATGTATCAGTTTAATCATCAGCTTGCCACGCTCTCGTCAAAAATCTCGATATCTGCTTCTGAAGGACGACAATATGACTACCTGTTGCGTTGTTTCTCTGCAGATACCCTTTATTCTGCCTATCGTGAGAATGGAAATTGGACTAAGATATCTGAGCGACTTGCAGACTCCATTGTCTCTCCCGAACCTGCGAGACGGTTGTTTGGTGCGAAGTGCAGACTTTCCGATAAGGAGCTAAAAGATTTTACACTGAGGATATACGATGTGCTTCAGTCGCTGACGGCATTTGGATTGGATGCGCCTACCGATGAATTCATGTCGGAGTCAGAATATCGTGCTTGTTGGGAAGTGGACAATGTGGAGCATTACCTGCGCAACACCGTCACCCCGCTCTCATCGCTTGCCGGGAAAGCTACCTCCCCGCTCCTTGCGCGAATAATAGCTGACGCTGACGACGCCTTGGGCAGCCGGCTGATCTGTATGGCTATGAAAAAGGCAGACATGAATCTCGAGAATGCCCCTGAAAGCTGCAGCGCCAATTTCTATTTCGGCCATGCCGAGACTCTCATGCCGCTTCTTTCGCTCATGCGTGTGGAAGGTTGCTATGACGATTCCATGGATTTTGCGACTCTCTCCGACCGGTGGCAAGACTATAATGTAGTTCCCCTCGGTGCGAATCTCGATATCATCTTCCTTGCCGACAAATTGCAGCACATTTATGTGGCGTTGCGCCACAACGGACGTTTCGTGGCTCCCATGCCGGGTGCAGCTATCGTGCCTTGGTCTGACTATAAGTCTTTCCTTACAGATAATATGATGAGATTGTGACGTTTTTTTAGTCAGATATATTTCCATTTTCCAATTTTAAGTGTTAAATTTGTAAATCTAAAATTTATAAGAATGGAAGTGATAAATTTCGCCGACACACCGTCGGTAATGAGCCAATATATGCGTGAGCTCCGCGATGTAGACATTCAAGGTGACCGAATGCGTTTCCGTACCAATATCGACCGTATAGGGCAGCTTATGGCTTATGAGATTTCAAAACGTATAGCCTACGAAAACGTCACAATCCAGACGCCTCTTGCGGAATGTGTGTGTCAGAAACCTGCAGAGCAAGTGGTCATTGCCACAATTCTCCGTGCCGGGCTCCCGTTTCATCACGGGTTCCTGCAGATTTTCGACAATGCGGAGAACGCCTTTGTAAGTGCCTACCGCAAATATCACGAAAAAGGTGATTCCTTCGATGTGCTTGTAGAATATATGGCAGCCCCCTCGATTGAAGGAAAGACACTGATATTGGTCGATCCTATGCTTGCCACCGGCACTTCTATGGAACTTGGCTATCGGGCTCTTTTGAGGAAAGGAAAGCCGGCTAAAGTGCACGTTGCTTCTGTGATTGCTTCCGAACGTGCCGTGAACTATGTAAAGGAGCATTTTCCCGATGATAAGACAACATTATGGTGTGCTGCGATCGACCCAGAGGTCAACGCCCACAGCTATATTGTCCCGGGGCTTGGTGATGCCGGCGATCTTGCTTATGGTGAGAAGGAAGACAACGCATGAGAATCGATTCGCTTGAGATAGTAAACTTCAAGAATATTGAGGAGGCTTCATTGGAGTTCTCCCCGGGTGTCAATTGCCTTCTTGGAATGAATGGAATGGGGAAGAGCAATCTCCTTGAGGCGATACACTTTCTTTGCCTTGCGCGCCCCATGCAGTCGCTGCCGGAATCGGCCCTTCCAAGACATGGCACCGACATGATGATGGTGAAAGGCAACTTCATGATGGATTCAGGCGTGGCGGAGAATGTAAGTTGTGGAATTGTGAAAGGGAAAGGGAAAAACCTGAAGTGCAATGGCAAGGAATATCAGCGTATTTCTGAACATATCGGACGTTTCCCAATCGTGACTGTAACTCCCTCCGACCATTCCATTGTGAGCGGTGCTGCAGAAGAACGCAGGAAACTGATGGATATGGTGATTTCCCAGGCCGACAAGACATATCTTTCCCATTTGATACGCTACAACCGAAGTCTCGATAGCCGCAACCGTATGCTGCGAGCCGGTGTTAAAGACAAGCTTCTCTATGAGTCTGTCGAGACTTCTATGGAAGAATCGGCATCTGCAATCCATTCTACCCGAGCAGCCTGGGTGAAAGAGATATTGCCGGTTTTCAGGGAACGTTATTCCGAGATATCCGGTGATGCCGAGAAAGCTTCCATCAGATATTCAAGTGTGCTTAACGATGAGCCGCTTAATGTTGTTCTCGATAGTACAAGAGCTAAGGATCAGGTGCTTGGTTATACATCCAAAGGGGTGCATCGCGACGACTTGCTGACTGGCTTGGGTGATTATTCCATGCGTCGCCTTGGCAGCCAAGGTCAGGTTAAGACTTTCACAATAGCACTCAGACTTGCCATTTACTCCTATCTCCAGAAGGTGTCAGGTCTGACTCCGATTCTCCTTCTTGATGATATATTCGACAAACTCGATTCAAGCCGTGTGGGACGAATTATGGAGATGGTGAGCAGTGGCGGGGGCTTCGGGCAGATATTCATAACCGATACCAACCGTGAGCATCTCGATGATATTCTCAGTGCCATTCACGGCGAAAGCCGACTCTTTGCTGTCGAAGACGGTCATTTCACAATTAATTATTGATAAGGCGGTGGAAAGAAAAGACGCAGTAACAGTAGGTGATGTCCTTCGCGAATGTCTGGAGAAGAGCAGCATGCAGGGAAAGCTCGACGAAGTGCGGGCCTGCGATGCATTCCCCTTGGTGGTTGGAAGCCAGATTGCATCTAAGTGTGCACGACCCTACCTCCGTAACGGTGTGATGACTATCGCCACATCCAACTCATCGCTCCGTTCGGAGCTAAATATGTGCAGAAGTTCCATACAGAAAGCCGTCAATGAGATGATAGGAAAAGAAACAGTGAAAGAACTGGTGTTTCGTTAAAAATTCTTTTATCTGAAACCTGAAACCTGAAGACTGAAGACTGAAAACGGACAACGGACAAAACAGAAGACTTAAAAAATATGAGCCAGCAAAACGACATACTTGAGCACCTCGACGCAGAATCATTTCGTCATGCGGTGCCGCTTCAGCTGAGATTCAACGACATTGATATGCTTGGGCATGTCAACAACAATGCGCAGCTTGCCCTCTTTGATGTGGGGAAGACTGAATTTGACAATACACTTCGTGGGGCACTTTCCGACTGGAGCAAGGTCGAGGCCGTGATAGTGAATATAAACTGCACATTCATGCAGCAGATTCTTTTCACCGATCCAATGGAAGTACGCACAAAGGTGAAAAAGATTGGCGAGCGCAGTTTTGTGCTTCAGCAGATTCTTCGCAACACCGCCACAGGAGCTATCTGCTCAATGTCTGAGTCGGTCATGGTGAGCATTGACTTTGAAACCCGCGCCTCGAAGCCGATTCCGGAGAATATTGCGGCTGAACTTGCCAAGTGGATGTGAGGCACATGTAATACCTTTTACCATTCCGATTGTTATATAAGTATATTTCAACTTTCGTAAGTGAAAGTTTGGGTTGAAAAAAGTTTGGAAGATTAAGTTGTTTGAGTCTATTGCAAAATGAAGTTGTCTTCACTTCCATGTCGGATTTTGATTTAGTGAATAAGTCGGAACAACTTCAATAACCTAACCCTTCAACTTTTATTTCAAAGAAAAATGAAGATTCAACCGTGAATTAAACTTGCGAAACATAAATTAAAATAATATGAATCAGATTGATGTGCATATTCGCATGGAGGCCTTCGGCAAGGATTCGTCTGAAGCTGAAGTGCTTGCCAATGTAGTGGCGGAGCGTCTGCAGATTAGCAGGTTGCTTGAAGCTGAAAAATATATGGAGGCTCTTGAGCGCACAATCAGTGCGCTGCAGCGCCTCAAAGATTTTCCTGATCATGACAATGAGGAGTTCAAGGCTCTTCTTGTAGCCCTTATTTTCGACCTCGTTGAGATACACTTCATGCTCAAGGATTTCAAGCGTAGCGAGAAGGAACTTGATGCCCTCTTCAAGGTGCTTGATCCACTTGTCTCGAAAAATCCGGATCGTTTCGGTCGTCTCCATATTCTTGCTATGGAGTTGTCTACACGAATCCTCCGTTCAAAGAAAAAAACAATCGATATGCTTGCCCGTCAGCAACTTCATGTCGATGCGCTTACAGAAAAGGTCAATTCCGGCATCATCAGCGCAACTGAGCGTCTGGTTGATTCCCTTTGCAACGTCGGACGTCTGTTGGCTTCATCCGGCGACTATCGCGAGGCTATGAAGTTCTTTTCGGAAGCAATCCGTATTTCCAAGAAGCGTACCGGCCGGGTGAATCGTAAGGAAATAAAGATGACAGTTGAGATGGCAGAGATCATGATCAGGGTCAAGTCGATGCGTCCTCGTGCAGAGCGCCTTCTCGATGCAGTCCTTCCTCATGCCATTTCTCTTGGAGAGACTGAGCTTGAGCAGGAGATTCTGACTCTTAAGGAGATGATAAAGCTTCAGGAAAACATGAAGGTGTCTTGGCTAAGCGCTTTCCGCACCAAAAAATAATTTTCCCTGAAATCTAAAAACTGAAGACTTAAAGAAATGTCTACTATACTGAATACAGAAGGGTCTCTTCTTGAGATACCGGAAATTAGAGACCGTGATAAATTCAGGGTGGCCGTTGTGACTGCTGATTGGAACAGTCAGGTCAACGATCGCCTGCTTGCCGGAGCTCTCGACGTGTTTAAGAAAGCCGGCCTTGAAGATTCTCAGGTTGAATGCTATCGTGTGCCTGGAGCTGTGGAGCTCGTCTATGCCGCTGCCCGAATCATCAAAAGTCCGAAGAAATATAATGCCGTGGTGGCCATAGGTACTGTAATTCGTGGCGATACACCACATTTTGACTATGTCTGCTCTCAGGCTGCCGATGGTATATGTCGGCTAAATTGTCAGGGAGACACACCTGTCATTTTTGGAGTTCTCACGGTTGAAACCTTGCAGCAGGCTCTTGACCGTGCCGGTGGGTCACTTGGCAACAAAGGTGCCGAAGCTGCTGTGGCTGCAATCCGTATGGGTACATTTCTCCGCCTTTGAAAACCGACAACTGAAATCAGAAAACTTAACAATATGAAAAAACTAACTTATTCCCTCCTTATGCTGCTGCTTGTGGCTGTAGGTTGCTCTAAAAGCAGTAGCGATGACGCTGACTCGTTGCTCAAGACCGTCCCTGCCGACGCTTCAAGTGTCGTGTTAATAAATATGGCCAACACTATCGACAAGCTTGGTGGCTCAACCGACGGCTCTACAATCAAACTTGGCAAGGAACTCCAGAAGGCTATTGATGAAAGTCAGGCAATTAAAGCAGAGGATAAACAGCATATAAAGGATATATGCAACGGAGAGACCGGTGTTTCGGTTTCATCATTGGCATTCTTCTCCGCTGCTCGTTCTTACATCACAGGTCTTCTTAACGATCCGGAGAAGTTTATATCTTATGTAGAGAAAGAAACCGGTGCAAAAGCGGTTGAGGAGAATGGAGCAAAAGTGATTTCGGCTGTGGCCGTGATAGGCAATCAATTCTGGGCTTGCACGACAGGTCGTCCCGATATAGACCAGTTGAAATACTATCAGCAGCTCAACGAAAAGCAGTCTTATGCTTCTGCAGATGCTGCATCCCTTCTCCTTGATCCGGACAAAGTTGTGACTTTTGTAGCGGATGTCAACCGTTCCATGTCGCTTATTCCGCAGGCTACGTATCTGCGTATGGCATCTTCATTGATTTTCAATGATATGTCATATATTGCCGGAAGTGCCGATATACAGAAGAATAATATGATTGCCACTGCTTCGGTACTTAATTCCGACATGAAACCGGCCGAACTCCTTCTTCCTATCGAAAAGATTGATGCTTCGCTAATTAAGAAGTTCAATAATGGTGGCGATCTTTTCCTTGCAGCCGCAGTCCCTTCCAAGCTTACAAAAAAAATATCCGAAATATTTGGCTCTCTCATGGGTCCCAATGCAAAGATGATGGAAGGTGTGCTTGGCGCTGTGGATGGCACAGTGGCTGTAAGGTTGAATTCCGGTGCTACAGATGCTGAAGCTCTCATCCAGACCAATGGCAAGAACTTCAATGACCTTTCTTCAATCCTTCAAGGGCTCTTAGGTCTTGTTGTGACTCGCGATGGCGACACCCTCACTGCAGTGAAAGGATCCAAGGATTTCACCGGCTCAATCACTCCAGCGGTTGCTGCCGATAAACTGAAAGGAGCATGGATAGGAGCGGCTTCAAATGGCTTCATTGCAAGGGATGTCACTACAATCACAAAACTGTCTCCCGACAAGAAGAGCCTGCGCCTCGACATGGAGGTTCAAGGTGGAGTGGATGCAATCATCACAGCTATTACAAAATGAATTCTCACATTGAAGAGATAAAACTCGAGTCTCTCCTCCCTCGCGTCTTTGCGAGGGAGGAGTTGCCGTTTTCTCAGGTCTGGCGCACCTCGGTGTCTTTCCATCGTGGTGGCAAATATCTTGTGGAATCTGCCAGTGGCGGAGGGAAGTCGAGTCTTGCAGCATTTCTGATGGGCAGCCGCAACGACTATGAAGGCTCGATTTTTTTCAACAATGAAAATGTGCGCGACTTCAGCATCGACCGCTGGCAGGATATACGTAGATCTAATCTGGCATATCTTCCTCAGGAACTTGCGTTGTTTCCCGAACTCTCCGCAATCGACAATATTCTTCTTAAGGCAGAACTGACAGTAGATGTAGATCGCCCTCTCATTGAGAAATGGATGGACACTCTTGGCATATCCTCCCGTCGGGATTATCCTGCAGGGCGCCTTTCGATAGGGCAACAGCAGAGAGTGGCATTAATCCGCAGCCTTTGCCAACCTTTTGATTTTATACTTCTTGATGAACCTGTCAGCCACCTCGATGAAGAAAATAACCGTATCGCAGCACGCATGGTGGAAGCTGAGGCGGAACGTAGAGGTGCGGGAATCATAACTTTTTCCGTCGGTAATCCTCTCCTTATAGACAATCCTGTTAAATTGAATCTCTGATGGGAATTATCTCAAAGCTTCTAAGAAAGAATACATCGCCGGCCCGTATCGCCGGCTTCGCACTTTCCAATTTCATTGGTCTTCTTATAGTGGCAGGTGTCGTGATGTTTTATATCGATTCCCGCGGTTTATGGGATGATAAGGATAATTTCATCAACACCGATTTTATTGTAGTCAATAAGAAAGTGACCTCCGCCAATACTTTTGGCGGTAGCGAATCCACACGGTTTTCAGCAGACGAGATTTCCGATCTTCAGTCGCAACCATGGGTGCGAAGGGTAGGGGAGTTCTCTTCTTCCGATTTCAGGGTATATGCCTCTGTCAGTCAAGGAGGCAGAGGCATGGAGACTGCGTTGTTCTTTGAGTCTGTGCCTGATGATTTTGTAGATGTCCCGGCCGGAGATTGGCGCTACTCCGAAGGCGATCAGGTGGTGCCGGTCATAATTCCAAAGGATTATCTTGCCCTTTATAACTTTGGATTTGCAGGGTCGGCAGGTTTGCCACAACTCTCGGAGCAGCTAATCGGAGGGATACCTTTGAAACTCTATATGCGTAGCGAAGACGGAAGTCGTTCCATGTCGCTTGAAGGCCGTATAGCAGGATTTAGCAACAGGCTCAACACCGTCCTTGTGCCAGATGAATTCATGAAATATGCGAACTCACGGCTTGGTGAGGGGCAAGGAGTCGCACCTTCCCGATTGATTATCGATGTTTCCTCTCCCGGAGATGTGGCTATCGGGGAATATCTCAAGCAGCACTCCTTGGAAGTGGCAGGTGATAAATCCGGAAGCTCCGCTGCTTTTCTTTTAAAACTCGTGATAGGAATTGTCATGGCTATCGGTGCTTTGATAACTGTGCTTTCAGTGCTTGTGCTAATGCTCTCGGTCTCCCTTCTCATGGAGAAGAACCGCATGGTCATGCATCGGTTGCTGATGCTCGGGGCGCCTTTGCGTAAAGTTGGAGCTCCATATTGCAGCATGATTGTAGTCAGCTGTGTTGCAGCCTGGGTGTTGGCTTTGGCCGCTCTGATAGTCTTACGGTCATTCTATCTTTCGGCACTTGAAGGACTTGGAGCCACAGCGTCGGGTCTACTTTGGGCAATCATTGTAGGCACCATCCTGACTGTCATTGTAATAGCAATAAACCTTATCGCAGTTTCCCGTAAGGTAAGATCTGCCTGGTCTCTCAAAATGCAGCAGTGACACAATGATGGAGTCGACAACGAAGAAAAAGGTGGCTCTAATCTCGATGGCTGTCTTGCTCATAGCCCTCGCTGCAGTCTACTACTTGTTCGACCCAACAGAAGCAGTGTGGATGCCCCGTTGTATATGGAAAGTTTTGACGGGCACCGACTGTCCGGGATGTGGTTCACAACGCATGGCGCATGCTCTCGTCCACGGCGACTTTGCAGCGGCATGGCGAGCCAATGCCTATGCTCTGTGCATGCTTCCGGTCATAATATTTCTGCTATGGCTCGAACTTACGCGGGAAAGTCATCCGATTCTATATGCCCGCGTCCATCGCCCCTATCTCATAATACTCCTTGCACTATCCGTCATAGTCTGGTGGCTCCTTCGCAACATGCTATGACAACTAAGAAATTTTCAACTCATTATTAAATCTAAGATGAAAAAACTTATTGCCTTAATTACCATGATTTTTCCGCTGCTCTTATGGGCGGAAGACACTTACCGGAATCCCGTCATCAATGCAGACGTTCCTGATATCAGCGTCTGTAAAGTTGCCGACACTTACTATATGATCAGCACCACAATGCATCTGATGCCCGGAGGTCCTATCATGAAATCGAAAGATATGGTCAACTGGGAAACAATAGGATATGTTTTCGATCGTATTGACGATGGCGACCGTTATGATCTTATCGATAATAAAACAGTTTATGGACAGGGACAGTGGGCATCGAGCATAAGATATCACATGGGTAAATTCTACGTATGGTTCACAGCAAACGGAGAGCCGGGAAAAGGATTTGTCTTTTGTGCAGACAATCCGGAAGGTCCATGGAAATTGGTAGCGCGTCCTCCCCACATGCACGATGCCTCCCTCTTTTTTGATGAAGACGGAAAGCGCTATCTTGTCACCGGTAATGGCACAGTTGTAGAAATTGATGAAAATTTCCAGCCCAAGGAAGGGGGACTTAACAAAAGAGTCATCGACGGATCCAAAGACCCGGAAGAAAGGGGCGCGTTGCTCGAAGGCACGAGCATGTTCAAGCACAATGGTAAATACTATATATGCATGATCTCTATGAAATGGGGTGCCGAAGGACGTTATCGCCGTGAGGTATGCTACCGTTCAGATAAGATTGATGGTCCCTATGAAAAGAAGATTATACTTGAGACTCCCTTTGAGTCTTATGGAGGAGTAGGACAGGGTTGTCTCGTTGGCGACGACCAGAGTGACCTCGGTTGGAAAGCCCTCATATTCCAGGATCGTGGTGGCATAGGTCGCGTGCCGTGCGCATTGCCCGTGACATGGGTGGATGGTTGGCCTATGGTGGGAGAATTTACCGGTATAATCAATGAAACAGTCAAGGATAGTCCCGGCGACAACCCCACCGGCAATATCAGACTCGACAAACGAGCATATCGCACACCCTCAGATCTCGGCAAGAAACACCCCGATGTGAAAGGATTGATTGGAAGTGATGAATTCGATCTTCAGCCCATCAATAAAGAGGGGGGCTATCATGCACGTAACGGTATGAAACTTTACTGGCAGTGGAACCACAATCCGATCGACGAAGCTTGGAGCCTGACCGAGCGCCCCGGCTATATGCGCCTCAAGACTGCCCGAGTTGTGGATAATCTTCAGGTTGCTCCCAACACGCTGACCCAGCGCATGGCAGCTCCCGAATGCACAGGCGAAGTAAAGATTGATGTTGCAGGAATGAAAGATGGCGACATTTGCGGATTCGCTGCCTACAATGGCGACAGCGGTGTCTTGCGTATAGTCAGGAAGGGTGGAAAATTCTATCTCCAGCTTGCCGAGGAAAAAGCAGTGTTCAAGCAGCCGCGCGATATTGAGCGCGTTGACGTCAATGTGATTGAAGAAGTTCCCTTGAAGTTCAAAAGCAAGAAGGAATGCAATGTCTACCTACGTATACACGGTGATTTCAATCCCGGCCGCGACATGGCTTCTTTTGCATATAGTCTTGATGGCAAGGATTGGATGGATTTCGATCAGGAGATTCCTATGAGATTTGATTACATGAGGCATTTCATGGGTACTAAGTTTGCCCTCTTCAACTATGCTACCAAGCAGTCGGGAGGATACGTAGATTTCGACTGGTTCCACTTCTCTTACGAATAAGGATCACCTTTTTTTCGCAATTTATTTTGCCATTCCGGATTTTATTTGTAATTTTGCAGTGTGAAACATGCGCGATGTGTGTTTTCATTCGGGCGAATACCAGAGTGGCCAAATGGGGCAGACTGTAAATCTGCTGGTTAATACCTTCGGTGGTTCGAATCCATCTTCGCCCACCTAATTTGCGGGATTCTCATTGAATCCCGCTTTTTTTGTACCCGAATGTAACTTTTCTATCATTTTCTGCGACTAAGAGTGTGAATGTTTAAGAGAATATGAATTTAGATATGAATGGTTGCTCTATATATCCTTCAGTTGCTTTTCGAGTAATGTCGCTTGTATGGCGCTTTGCTGCAGCGGTTGGTCTGGCCGATGACAAAAAGAATGTCCGCTATGCGTTTACGCAGGCTGTAGGTCAGCATGATGCAATGATCAGACGAATATGCTTCGGATATGCCAAAACCACTGAAGACCTCGAAGATTTATATCAGGATGTACTGGTGAATCTATGGCAGAGCATGCCCAGATTTCGCGGTGACTCTTCCATGAAGACATGGATTTATAGGATAGCGCTCAACACATGTGTCTCAAACCTCCGTATGACCGGTAAGACTCCCAAAGGAACTCCAGTCACCGACTTTGTAGACGTTATGGATGAGACTGAGCAAGAGCGCAACGCCATAAAGGAACTTCACGAATGCATTGCGACTCTCGGACCGGTAGACAAGGCTGTAATGATGCTTTGGCTGGATGAATATAGCTATGATGAGATTGCGGCTATGACTGGATTGAAACGCAGTAATGTTGCTGTTCGTCTGCATCGTGCAAAAGAAAATCTTAAAACAATATACGACAATGGAAGATGATATTAAAAGGAAATGGCAGTCGGCTCAGGTAAATGTTGCCTCCGACAATAGATCTCTCGATTACATCATGGAAGGAAAACGGAAAACAGCTTTGCAGAATCTTGCACAACGCTATCGTTGGTTTTCCAATATGGCTCTTCTCTTTCTTGTGATGGTTCCCCTTAACCTATTTAATCTGCACTTGTTTCCAGACATGAAAGGCAGAATGTTGGTTGTTATATGGTTTTGCAGTTTCTTCATGATAAGTTCTGTAATGGACCGTTGGCTCTATAATGGAATCAAGCGTATCGATGTTGTGACAATGCCGGTTTCAGAAGTTGTTGCTAAGGCTGTCTACTACCGTAAATGGCACATCCGGTTCATTTTCATTCTCCTTCCTTTTGCACTTGGATGCCTGGGTCTTATGGCATACCTTATAGAGGATATCTATCTCCGTCTTGGGATGCTTGCAGGCTTTATTGTGGGAGTCGCATTAGGTGTGCGCCAGCTCCTGGACTTTCTCGCCGACTATAAAACCCTCACATCCAATCTCTGAGTCCGGTTCAGCCTTTACAGAAAAACTGACTACGGAAGACGTAAAATGGACAACGTTAAAACACAAATGAAGCCATGACCCCGGCACTCGTGTCACTAACCGTCGGCACGAGTGCCACTTCATGTTTCTGCATATAGGGGTGTGTGAAAACAAAACTGCTGGCCGCCCCTATCGCGGCTCCTGCAGCCACATCCCACCAATGATGTTTCTTGCCGTAGATCCGTCCCCAGGCTGTATATGTAGACAATGCATAGGCTGGAATGCTCCATTTCCAACCATACCGACGTCCGATATAAGTGGCCGATGCAAAAGTCACTGCCGAATGTCCCGATGGGAATGAATGCTTGTTGCTGAAGTCGGGCCGGTTCTCCTTGATTGAATATTTGAGCGCTAACGTAACTCCTGCTGTCACGGCGGCGCTGATTGCTCCTTCTTTCAGCCCTTCCCAGTCTTGTTTGATCAGTGTTGTAGCAAGTGCAGCAGCGGGAAGCGCCACTGCTATAACATCTGTGGATGTCCTGACCACTCTCTGAGCTTCCGTAGGTTGATATGTAAACTCTTCCGCATGGAGATCAGGCGTCACAACATTAATCATTATCGCTACAAGAACTACACCCCACATTTTCCATTTAGAATGACTATTTTTGCTTTTAATTAGTCCAAATGTCTCTTTGTAGGTCTTCATTTTGCAAATTTCGTTAAATTTTAGTAAATTTGCAGATTGGATAGAAGGGTTAATATTTTATCCTCTTTTAGAGTTATCTGCTTATACTAATGAACGGAATTTTCGACCCGATAGTTTTCCACTCTGTGGAATATATAATGATTGCACTTGCTTTTATGGTGTTTGTGGCTCTTCGCTTCATAACGCCTGGCTATGGCATGTTCTATACTCCGAAATGGGGGCCGTCTGTGGGCAATCGTCTCGGATGGATCTTGATGGAGACACCTGTATTCCTGTGCATGGCATTATTTTGGTTTTTATCTCCACGTCGTGCAGAGTTCCCACTTGTGGTTATGGCTGCACTGTTCATGCTCCATTATTTCCAACGCTCCTTCATTTTCCCGCTTTTGATCAAGGGCAAGAGCCGTATGCCGCTTCTGATTGTTCTTTTGGGATGTTGCTTTAATATTGTCAACGCATATCTAATCGGGGGGTGGCTGTTCTATGTGTCTCCTGCCGACACTTATTCAGATTCATGGCTTGCATCTCCTGAATTTTTGATTGGAACATTAGTGTTTTTCATTGGAATGGGAGTCAACTTGCAATCCGATCATATAATCCGCCATCTGAGAAAGCCCGGTGATCGCAGGCATTACATTCCAAAGGGAGGCATGTTCCGCTATGTGACTTCCGCCAACTATTTTGGTGAAGTGCTCGAATGGACCGGATATGCAATTCTCACTTGGTCACTGCCGGGGTTCATATTCGCTCTTTGGACTTTCGCTAATCTTGGTCCACGTGCGCGTTCCCTCCATAACAGATATGTGAATGAATTTGGCGATGAGTTTACAGCTCTCAATAGAAAATACATAATTCCTTTTATATGGTGACTTCTCACGAAAGACTTTTCTCTCCAGGTAAGATAGGTCCTGTGGAGCTACGCAACCGTTCAATACGTAGCGCAGCTTTTGAAGGTATGGGGAAAGACAATAATCCTACCGATATGCTGCGCGACTATCATTGGAGCGTTGCAGAAGGAGGAGTCGGTATGACAACTCTTGCCTATGCCGGCATCAATCGCTCGGCCCTCTCTTTCGAGACTCAGCTTTGGCTGCGTCCTGAAATAGTCGGTTCGCTTAGGGAAATCACCGATGGAATTCATGAGCGGGGGGCAAAGGCCTCTATTCAGATAGGACACTGCGGCAACATGACTCACATAAAGACAGCCGGAGGAATACCGGTTGGAGCATCGACCGGATTTAATCTATATTCCCCCACAATAGTCAGAGGTCTCAAGAAAGATGAGCTCAAGCAAATGGCTCGCGACTTCGGCGATGCCGTCCGTACTGCACGCGATGCCGGCTTTGACTGTGTCGAGGTCCACGCCGGTCATGGTTATCTTATTTCCCAATTCCTGTCGCCATATACCAACCACCGGCGCGATGAGTTCGGAGGCAGCCTTGACTCCCGGATGCGGTTCATGCGCATGTGTATGGAAGAAGTGATGAATGCTGCTGGAAGCGATATGGGTGTTCTTGTGAAGACCAATATGCGCGACGGCTTCAAGGGGGGACTGGAGATTGACGATTGCATCACTGTGGCAAAGGAGATTGAAAAACTTGGAGCCCATGCGATAGTGCTTAGCGGAGGTTTCGTCAGTAAGGCCCCAATGTATGTGATGCGAGGGGAAATGCCCATCTATACAATGACATATTATATGAAGCTATGGTGGCTTAAATATGGTGTGCGTATGGTAGGTAAATATATGATTCCGAAAGAGCCGTTCAAGCCTCTCTATTTTCTGGAAGATGCCAAGGTGTTCCGTAAGGAACTCGATTTGCCACTGGTCTATGTCGGTGGGGTTGTTGATGGCGAGAGCATGGACAAAGCTTTGTCAGAGGGTTTCGATTTTGTGCAGATGGGACGCGCCTTGTTGCGTGAACCGGATTTTGTCAACAAATTGGCCGACGAGGCAGCACATCATTGCGGTTGTGAGCACGTCAACTATTGCATAGCCCGCATGTATAGCCGTGAGATGGCTTGCCATTGCACTGTGCCTGATTTGCCGAAGAAAATCAAAAAAGAGATAGAAAAGATTAAGGCAAAAGGTTAAGAATCTCTTCCCATGAAAAAAGATCTATCATCTTCCCTGGCCGGCAAATGGGCTCTCGTCACGGGTGCTGACGGTGGTATTGGTATTGAGTTTTGTCGTGCTCTTGCCGGCCGTGGATGCTCGCTGGTTATGGTGAGCATAACCACCGATTCACTTCGGCGGGCCGCATCCGGAATTGAATCGGAATTTGGGGTAAAGGTCTTACCTCTTTCAACAGACCTTTCAGATGCCAACGTTGTCTCGGTGATTGCCGCTTTTCTTGCCTCAAGAAATATCGAGGTTGATTTTGTGGTTAATAATGCCGGTATATTCAGCTTCAATGAGTTGGCAGATATAGCTGATGAGAAAATCAGGTGTTTTATTGACCTTCATGTGCGTGCTACCACAATGCTGTCGGTGTTTTTCGCACGGAAATTCCGTAGCAGAGGTTCCGGCAGAATCCTCAACATGTCGTCAATGTCTTGTTGGATGCCCATGCCCGGCCTTGCCATGTATGCTTCCACCAAGGCATATATCCGGGTTTTCTCCCGATCTCTCCATTATGAATTGAAGGACTATGGTGCCACTGTGACTGTGGCTGCCCCAGGAGGAATAGCGACCGACCTTTTCGGCCTTCCCGATAATCTCAAGAAACTTGCTTTGAGACTTGGTGCCATTGAGACACCACAGAGGTTTGCAGAGAAAGCAGTCAAAGCGATGCTAAATGGTAAGAAGCAGTATATCAACGGTCTTCTTAACCGTTTTGCTATTTTCTTCATTGGCATCACACCCACATGGTTGCGAATGCAGGTGAAACGTCGCCTGCTTGATAAAGGAATCAGAAAATAGTTTTCAGTCTTCAGAGGTCAGATATAAAAATATGGTGAATTATGCATCGTGAATCATGCATTAAAAAAGTCCCTTGGATTGCCTTCATGGGGGCGCTTGTGGTCTATTGGCTTACCGTAGATCCCGGTGCCTCTTACTGGGACTGCCCTGAATATTTGATTACTGCCCTTAAGCTTGAGGTCGGGCATCCTCCCGGCAATCCCGGTTGGGCTCTTGTACACCGTGTGGCATCATGCATCTTTCCCGATCCTGCTCTGCAGGTGCGGGTGGTAAATATGATGTCGGGATTGTTCACTGCACTTGCCGTGATGATTCTTTGTTCGGTATCTATCTCAGTGATGCGCTGGATATGGCCCCGCAAAAAAAACGATAGATGGCGTGATTGGGCTATCTCTATTTCCTCTTTATCCGGTTCTCTTTGTTTTGCATGGTCTGATTCCGCTTGGTATAGCGCTGTTGAAGCGGAGGTGTATGCAATGTCGCTGTTTTTATCTGCGCTCACTGTCTGGATGGCATTGAAGTGGACGTTTGCACGGGGATCGGCGGCAAGAATAAGATGGATGGTTGCCCTTTTCTATGTAGTTGGTTTTTCTTTAGGTGTACATCAGCTCAATCTTCTTGCTCTTCCTGCAATAGCTATGATAATGTTTTCAAGAGGCAGTGGAAATCGAAAGATCAGAATCCGCCGGCTTCTCATGGCTTTTGTAGCGGGATGTGCGGTTGTTGGCTTGATACTAAAAGGGCTGATGCCTGGTTCAGTGGCATTAGCTGCCAAGACAGATCTTTTTGCTGTAAATTCTCTTGGACTGCCTTATTGGTCGGGGGCACTCTTTTTCTGGTGTGTTTCGATTGCTGTGGTAGTAGTGTTTGCCATTTTGTCGCTAAATATAAAAAGATGGATTTCTACAGTCTTTTGGTGTTTTGCTGCCGTGATGGTTGGCTATTCAATATATATTCTTATACCGATTAGGGCATGGGCTAATCCTCCTGTCAATGAGGGTAATCCTTCAGATGTGTTTCGCTTTTCCGATTATCTTGACCGCCGTCAGTATGGTAATTCCCCACTCTTCTATGGACGCACCCCCTATAGTAATATTATGCGTGAAGAGCGAGTTACAGTCGGTCCGGAAGGGGATACAATTCGCGATTATTCGTGGAATGCGATGAAAGTCAAAGGCAGGGATTTGCGTCCGATGGTAAATAACGGACATATTCCTACTCGCTCACGATTCCTTACCGAAACTGACAAAAGTCTAAATGACGAAATATCTTCAAATCCTTCCAATCATGGATATGTCGT
Source organism: uncultured Sangeribacter sp. (assembly GCA_964421525.1). Classification (GTDB taxonomy): domain Bacteria; phylum Bacteroidota; class Bacteroidia; order Bacteroidales; family Muribaculaceae; genus Lepagella. The sequence goes on from CAYQXG010000045.1 coordinate 17,342, forward strand.
AGCCGGTTTTCATACAGTTCCCCGTTATACTCCCGAATTGGACATGTGGTTTCCACGTATCCATGCGTCATCACCGGGAGATATCGCCGCTTATGAGGATTGGACAGGTATGGATTCCTCTAATATGGTCCAGGTGAGGATATCTGAAGCATTCGATTCCTTGGGGCATCCGGTGCCTATCAGAGATGCTTCCGGAGAACCGCGAGTGAAGTATGCTATGCGCCCAACTTACTTCCAATCGTCTGTCTACATGTTAGTTTATCAGATGGGGTATATGTATCTGCGGTATCTGATGTGGAACTATGCCGGACGCCAGAACGATGTTGCATCTACGGGCGAGATTGATCATGGAAATTTCATTACAGGACTATCCCCTCTCGACGACGTCATTCTCGGGCCGCAGTCCAAACTTCCACCAGAATTGGGCGCGGAAAATGAAGGAAAGAATGTATATTGGTCATTACCTTTTATTTTAGGTATATCAGGAATATTATGGCTATTTTTTGGTTCGCGCGGATTTGTCGACACTATACGTATGCGTCGCACGGCGTTGATGTCGCTTGTGCTGTTTCTTATGACGGGATTGGCCATAGTTTTCTATCTTAACCAGACCCCCGGTGAGCCTCGGGAAAGAGATTATTCATTCTTAGGCAGTTTCTTAGTGTTTGCTTTTTGGATATCTTTCGGAATGTTGCTTTTACTCCGGTTGTCACGAAGCAGATGGGTTAGGATGTTGACAATTATGTTGGTTGTTGTTTTGCCGGCATACATGCTTGCCGAAAACTATCGTGACCATGACAGAAGCGGGAGGTCGGCTACTCTTGATTATGCTTCTAATCTACTTGAATCTCTCGATGAGGATGCCATACTCTTTGTAGATGGCGACAATTATATCTTCCCGCTTTGGTTTGCACAGGAAGTTATGGGAGTGCGCCGCGATGTAGCGGTGGTCTGCAATTCATATCTTGCATGTGATTGGTATGTTCGTCAGCTTATGATGCCTCGTTATGGATATGATGGACTTCGGATGACTGCAACCGAAGGAGACATAGCACTCGGTAATTACAATTTGATTCGTTTCCCCTCTTCTGTTTCTGATACACTTGCGGCAAGATCTGTGCTAAAAGCCTTGTATTCCGATATGTCGCCGACACCATCATTCAAGAGCCGGGGTTTGATTATGGGTAAGGACTCAACCGATGCCTGGACATTTGATCTGCTCTCTATCCCCGGAAAAAGTGCCGGTTCCATTGCCGGTCTTCGCGAAGTGGCTGTGATAGATATTGTTGCTTCTAACGCATCTGCCCGTTATCCACGCCCAGTGTATTGGCACCAGAACCTCCAGAAAAATAAATACTACGGGTTCTTTCCATATACTCGCCAGGCTCTTTTCTCCCGTCGCCTGATGCCGCATTCACCGGACTCGGTAGCATTGATAGAGGAATCACTTAATGCTCTTCCATTATTGAAATGGGGTGGGATAGAACGTATGGCATACCCCGGTCAGGACGTCTCGTCGCAAGCGGCTTTACAACGTGCTTCGCTAATAAGGCTTGCGCAGGAATTATCAGATGCCGGAAGGCATGATCAGGCGCTTCATGTAGCAAGATCTGCTATTGTGAGATTTCCATCCAAGGTTATCCCGTTTAGTATAAGGACACATATTGACAGTGCATACTTCGAGGCAAGGCAACTGTCAAGAATTTTATTGCATTCCGGCGAAGCTTTGGGCGACACTGCCGCCATCTCTCTTGCTCATGGCATTCAAAAAGACGACAGTATCCAAGCCCTTCGCTTCCGTCAATACCGGGAATCCCTTCCTCCATCACGCCGTTCGGCTATATCCCCTTCATCTCGTAATCATTCGCTTTCAGGACGCTGATAGCCATCTTGGTTGCAACGCTTTGTCATCCTCTCGATACGTTCTTTAGTTTCGGGATGAGAGGAAAACATCTTTGTGACTGTCGATGCTTTCTTGCCGCTGTCGCCTTCCAGTTTCTGGAGTTTTTCAAACGACATTACCATACCCCAAGGATTACGGCCGTTTTTGATAAGGAAGTCATATCCGCAGTCATCAGCTTCTTTTTCCTGCTTTTGTGAATATTTTGCATTGATAAGAGATTCTCCGAGAGTGCCAAGTTGGGAGTCGGTCAGGGCAGCCGCCTTGCCACCTGTGGAAGCAACTGCATCCTTGAGCGCACCGGTTAGAAGTTCAGTCTTGAATGCGTTTTTAGAGTGGCGTTTCACCACATGTCCGATCTCATGTCCGATAATGCCGATCAGTTCATCATCGTTCATGATGTCCATTAGTGCTGCAAAAACTCTGACACTGCCGTCGGGACACGCAAATGCATTTACGTCAACCACATTATAAACTTTGAAGTTCAAAGGAATTCCGTCTGCATCGGTGATGCCTGCAACGAGCTTGTTGAGGCGTTGTGTATAAGGATCGTCATCCGGAAGCACGGGATTGTGTTTGTCCATCCAGTCAACAGATTCCTTTACATAAGATGCCATCTGCTCATCAGTCAAGGTAAAGGCCTGTGCAGCCTTTGCCGCTCCACCGATAGCTTTTTTTAGATTGAACTGAGCATATCCCACATTTGAGAATGCAATGACCGCTGCGGCCATTAGAACTTTTACTAAATTGTGTTTCATTTTTATTTTGATTAAAATGTTTATGTTAATGTCGTTCGAAATTAATACCGGGCCGTTTCTTGATTACCGGAATCCTATACAATCCTTCTTCAACAGAAATCTTTACCTTTTGCCCCCTTTTTATTTTTACATATTCCCCAACAGGACGGCTGTAGCTTTTTATTTGTCCGTCAGGTAGTTTTATCTGGATATAGTAGGTTGTATACTTTTCACTTCTTACTGTGCGTCTGCCTACTCTCTTTGTCCTGTATCCCTCTTTGCTGTATTTGTTGACAATCGGCACTGAATATTCCTGCCTTGTTGTCGGGTCAGACATGAAATAGTTTGTGGAATAGAATGCACACAGTAATATAGAAAAAACGACTACAAACGCTAACGGATATTCAAGATATTTTATATTTGTTCGGATTAAGTGACGAAACACTTTGTGTAGGGCTGCTGTTCCCGCAATGGAGAACAAGGCACAGGCTACTGTCGGTTGCCACCATTCTATTATAGTATTACTCTGTATACCGGCTGAGATGCCAAGCAAAAAGATTACGGCAAGAGTAATCAATATGAAAATCAGTGCATTCTTCCTCATAGTCGTTTTGGATGGCTGTATACCGTTGGATTAACTCTACAAAATTACAAAAACTTTTTCATATACTGAGTGCTGGCGGTAATTTTTTTGCTGTAGCCTGATGATGCAGTGCAAAGAGATAATTGCGTAAATCAAGAAAAAATATTAATTTTGCTTTCAATAGTGATGTAACAAATTAAGACGGGGTCTAAGATATGAATATAGAATCTGTGCGTGAATATTGCCTGTCGCTACCATTGACAACAGAAGACATGGCATTTGGTGAAGACAACCTTTTGTTTCGTGTCTGCAACAAGATTTTTGTCTGTATGGCGGTTGATGGTTCAGACTATCTTGCTATGAAATGCGATCCGGACATAGCTATTGAATTACGTGAACGATATTCAGGCATTACTCCGGCATGGCATTGGAATAAAAAATACTGGAATCAGCTGGGTTTGGAAGGTTCCCTTGAAGATGAACTGATTAAATCTCTTATCCGCCACAGCTATTCGGAGGCAATAAAGAAACTCCCTAAAAAAATCAAGATGGAATATCCCGAAATTAACAGTGTCAGTGCCAATCTCGGGAGCTTCATAAATGATGAGGTCTGAAATCAACTGTCGATTTCAGAAGTTGAACCGTTTTTAGAAAGGACCTTATTGGTTATAGTGCAAACGCATGAGTCTGACCATACATTTTCTGCAGTCTCAATCATGTCGATGATTGTATAGATGGGCAGGATTATTCCCATGATGCCTACGTTTGCCCCGATGCCCGACATAAGCGAAAGAGTAAGGAAATAACATCCCATCGGGACTCCCGCGTTGCCGACTGCCGAGAGTACTGAGATGAATAGCCAAGTAAGCATTGTCACCCATGTGATGGGCATTCCGTTGTTTTGCATCACGAAAAGGGAGGTCACAAGAATAAAGGCTGCACACCCGTTCATGTTGACAGTGGTGCAGATAGGAAGTACAAATCTCGCTACTTTTGGAGTCACCCCGACTCTCTTCTCTGCATTCTCCATTGTCACCGGAAGAGTGGCGGCGGAGCTCTTTGTAAACAATGCCATCAACACAGCGGGCGACATAGCTTTCAATGTCTTGATAGGATTGATTCCCTTTGCAAGGAGAAATATTGGCAGCACAATGAAGAATTGCGTGCAGTTGCCGGCGAGTATGACCAATACATACTTTCCGAGAGAATCAAGCATGGTGGTGCCCCCTACCTGGGCGGTAAGTTGAGCGGCAAATGCAACAATGCCCAAGGGCAGAGTGGCGATCAGCCATCGTATAAGCACAAAAAGAAGTTCCTGTAATCCCGTCAGTCCGTTGATGAGGGAACGCTTTGGCTGCGAATCGGGCATCTTGGATATGGCTATTCCGGCAGTGAAGCAAATAAGAAGGAGTGCCAGGACATTTCCGTCAAGAAAAGGCTTGACTATGTTATCGGGTATGACCGACATAAGATGATCTGCATAAGAGAATTCCACTTTCTCTGTAGTTGCCCCGTTCTCTGCACTTATTGCTTCCGGAGGAAGATTGCCGGGTGCAACCAAAATATAAAAAAGAAGGCCGACTGCTGCAGCGGCAGCGGTTGTGAGAAGGGTATAGGTGATGGTGGTCTTGAACATGCGCCCCATCTCCTTTCCGCCGCCTAATGAGGCAAGTGTTGTGATTACTGCCAATACAATTGTTGGCACAGCAAGCAAACGGAACAAACGGGTATAGACTGTTGCAATGAAATTCATCACAGCGTCTACAGAACTGTTTCCGATTAGTCCTACCCCCACGCCCACGGCGAGCGCCACGAGCCATATCACTATCTGATTCTTCTTCATATTTTAGTCGTCCACTCAATATGTACGCAAAATTACAACTTTATTTTGAAACATCAAAACCTAAAATTTCATTTAGGATGCAATATCAAATTGGAATCTTCGTTATTAAAAAAAAATTGAAACCCAATGGCAAGCAACATAGCAAATCGGAACATCTCGCTCATTCTTGCAATATCATCTTTGGCAGGTTTGATCTATTGCGTTATCGCAACTGTGAAAGAAGGAGGGAAATGGACATCTCTTTGTCCGATAATAGTTGCGGCAGCCTTATTCCTTCGGTTCTATCTATGCTATCGCAAGGAAGTAAAGAAGGGTAATATTTATGGGAAAGTTGATCCTTTCAGGTTGAGGCAATACAGATAAAGTATATGCTGTTATCTTTTCGATATGGTGAGGATATAACCTTTCTTTTTTAGCGAGTTTATGGATATTGTGGGGTCGGCGAGGAGTTTGCGGATGTAGGTGATCTGCACATTCAATGCCATTGAGTTGGAATAGCTTGCATCGCCCCACACTTCATTCAATATAGAATCTCTCTCCACAAGTTTACCAATGTTCTGCGCCAAAATCGAAAGAATTTCCGATTGCCTGACGGATAGGGAGTGAGTCTCTCCATTATAGGTTACGGTTGAAAGATTTGGATTGAAAACAGTATCGCCAAGCTGATATTCAATTTCCTGGCTGATTATGTTGCTCTCAAACCGTTCGCTTATCTTTGCCATGAGTTCTTCCGGATAGAATGGTTTCGGAATATAGTCATTCCCTTTCAGTGAAAACCCATGTAGCCTGTCCACCTTGTCCGTGCGGTCGGTTAGAAAGAATATTATCACCTTGCGGTCTATCTTCCGTATGGCCTGGGCCAGCTCAAAACCGTTCATCCCGGGCATGTTGATATCCAGAAGAATCAGATCGGGATGAATGTCCTTAAATAATTCAAATCCGATGTTGCCATCAGAGGCATATACCACCTCATACCCATCAGCCTCAATGAAACGTTTCAGCAGCATCGAGTTTTTGAGGTCATCATCTACGAGCAATATCTTTTTCTTGTTCATTGTGGAAGGTTTATTGTGAATGAAGTGCCGACATCCTGTTTGCTGCTTACAGTGATTTTTCCTCCATGTGCCTCAGTCAGAAGCTTAACGTAAGCCAATCCGAGTCCCATACCCGGTATATCAGAGGAGGAAGCCTTGCCGCGATAAAATCTTCTGAAAATCTTGTCAAGGTCGGATTCAGGAATACCGTTGCCGGTGTCGGAAACCACTATGGAAACTCCGTGATCGTCCTTGATGGCTTCAATCTTGATCTCAACCTCATCTCCCGAATATTTTATTGCATTCTCCACTAAGTTGTTTATGATATTGAATAAATGGGAGCGGTCTGCAGATACCTCAAGACTGGATGCGGTCAGATTCTCAAACTTTACAGTCTTAAAACTTGTGAACGATACTCCTGAGATTACATCATCAACTAATCCTGTAACATTGAATCTTGTGATATTGAGCGGAATCTGCTCTACGTTATTGAATGTAATGTCGCGCAATTTAGAAAAATATGCCGAAAGATTGTCTAATGCAGTGCGCGTCCCCGCCATTAATTCAGCTTTTATCTCCTTGTCGGCAAGCATCTTTTCATTTTCTATGCCTGAGACGCACATCTTAAGCGTGGATAGCGGACGTTTCAGTTCATGAATCATTGTGGTGATATACATATTCCGCATCTTGTCAAGACGTGTCAGTTTCACTATTGTCTTTATCTGCCACACGAGGCATAATATAAGAACCAAAGAGATTATAAACGCCAGTGCCAATGTCTGCGACATCTCCTTTATCACTGTAGAAGTGGGAATCTTGCAGTCGATAACTACGATTTTCTTTTCGAGTTCCGAATAGGAGTTTATATACTTGAACCGTGGATTCAGGATTGAAGTATGGCGTGAGGAGATTGATTTCCAAGTAACACTATCGGAAATTGCCAACGAAACATCAGCATCAATGTCTGACTTTTTCAGGATAGAATCAATTCCTATTACTGTAAATGGAGATTCGACTTCAAGTTCAAAATTATGCATACCTCCCCATGCGGCGCCATCCGAGGGTGCGTTTGTTGCATCCATTGAGGCCTTCTTTTCTTCTATTGCCCCTATACTATCCGATACGATCGCTGCCAAACGCTCTTTCTCTTCCTCTGTCAATTCTCTGTCTTCATTGATGCCTAATATATGTTTTGCATTGAAAGCTTTTGTCGTTACTGTCACGCTACGTCTTTGTTTACCAACTGAGTCGACATAGTAGTTCATGTTATATGAAGCCCGGTGAGTCGTCCCGTTATGTCCTGAGTTCCCGGCTTTTTCCCTTTCCTTGTAGTATTGGTCCAATGCCTTTTCAATTGATGCGGTCGCCTTGTCTTCGTATTCCCAAAGTGAATACTCATAGCGCGAATATAGCCAGTGCATTTGCATTCCCAGGAATGCAAGAATCGATATTATTGAGAGTATGTAGAGAATCTTGATTTTCTTTTCCATATTGCAATTAAGACCTCGTCTCATAAGATTTGAGAGGTCCCGGGGAAGCTGGGTTGGGATGATTTTCGGCATGCATGCTCGGGAGCATAGCGG
>CAYQXG010000046.1:0-24140 GCA_964421525.1 uncultured Sangeribacter sp.
TAAAATAGAGGCTTTTTCAAATCTGTCAAGTATTTTTAAATGAAAGAGCCGTGTGCAGAAAGATTAGAAATTGTAAAAATTATTTGCAATTTCGTCAAAATTTGTTTAACTTTGCATATTACTACCGAATAATCAATCTAAACACATGAAATATACATTTCATTAGAATCATGAAAGTACTTAACAAACTAACCGCACCCAAAGCTACGGCTCCCGAGAGAATCATTCAGTTTGGCGAGGGTAACTTCCTTCGCGCTTTTGTTGACTGGATAGTGAAGAATATGAATGAGGCTACTGACTTTAATGCCTCCGTTGTTGTGCTTCAGGGTACCCCTGATGACTTTGCTATGAAGCTTCTGTCTGCGCAGGACTACCTTTACAACGTCAACCTTCAAGGTCGTTTGAATGGCGAGATTATCAATTCTTTCAAACGAGTTGATGTCATTAGCAGAGGTTTAAACCCTTGGGGTCAACATGATGCTGTTCTTGGCTTGGCTGTTCAACCTGAAATCAGATTCGTTATTTCCAATACTACTGAAGCAGGAATAGCTTTCGATCCTGAATGCAAACTCAATGATGCACCTCCCGCCTCATACCCCGCTAAATTGACCCAAATCCTTTATACTCGCTACAAGGCTTTTGACGGCGACCCCAAGAAAGGTCTTATCATTATGCCTTGCGAGTTAATTTTTGAGAACGGACATCATCTGAAAAAATTCATCAACGATTATATCGACCTTTGGAAAGATCAGCTTGGTGAAGACTACGAAGGTTTCAAGAACTGGTTCAATACTTATAATTACGTATGCGCCACTCTCGTTGACCGTATCGTTCCGGGCTTCCCAAGAAAGGAAATCGGTGCAATTCAGGAAAAACTTGGCTATAAGGACAATGTCGTTGTTCAAGGTGAGGCTTTCCATGTATGGGTGATCGAACGTCCGGAAAATATGAGCATTGAGGAACTTCGTGCTGAATTCCCTGCAGAAAAGGCCGGCCTTAATGTTATTATCACCGACTCAGAGGCACCTTATCATGAGCGTAAGGTTACTTTGCTTAATGGTCCTCACACTGTTCTCTCTCCTGTAAGCTATCTTAGTGGTGTAGATATTGTTCGTGATGCTTGCAACCATCCTGTAATCGGAAAGTATATCCATAAAGTTCAGTTTGACGAATTAATGCAGACTCTCAATCTTCCGATGGATGAATTAAAAGCTTATGGTGAAAGCGTTCTCGAACGTTTCAACAATCCATTTGTTGATCATCAGGTTACGTCCATAATGCTAAATTCATTCCCGAAATACCAGACCCGTGACCTTCCAGGCGTCAAGACTTACCTTGAACGTAAGGGCGAACTTCCTAAGGGTCTTGTGCTCGGACTCGCTGCCATAATCACTTATTACAAAGGCGGCACTCGTCAAGATGGAGCTCCCATCCAGCCGAAAGATGACCAGAAGATTATGGATCTACTTACTGATCTTTGGGCTACAGGCGACACTCGGAAGGTTGCTGAAGGAGTATTGGCAGCCGACCAGTTGATCTGGAAAGAGCATGGTAATCTCAATGAAATTCCTGGTCTTACTGACCTTGTTGTGGAATATCTCGACAGCATCCAAGACAAAGGAATGCTTGCAACTGTAGAAAGCATCCTCTGATGATTTGTTTGTCCATGCCCGGATGGTATGAAACCTTCCGGGCATGAATAATATTTGGAAATAATGAAAGAATATATAAAGATAAACCCTGCCGATAATGTAGCTGTCGCTATCAGTCCATTGCAAAAGGGTCATGAGGTGAATGTTGAGGGAGTATCTTTCTCCTTAGTTTCAGATATTCCGGCAGGACATAAGTTCGCTCTCAAAGATATACATCAAGGCGAAAATATAATCAAATATGGATTTCCTATCGGTCATGCAAAGCATGACATCGCTCTTGGTGCCTTTCTTGATGATCATGACATAAAGACTAATCTTGAAGGCCAGCTTGACTATTCCGGTATCAATCGCAAGCCGGTAGAGAAATGTCATTGTGAAGGTGGGGAACGAACTTTTGAAGGTTTTCTACGCAAAGACGGACAAGCCGGAGTGAGAAATGAGATATGGGTTATCCCTACAGTCGGTTGTGTAAACGGTATTGCTAAGCAGATCGTAGATCGTCTGAATGCTGAGACCGGCGCAGAAGGAGTAGATGGAATTTTCGCATTTCCCCACAATTACGGATGTTCGCAACTTGGCGACGACCATGAAAATACCAAGAAAATTCTTCGTGACATGGTGCTTCATCCCAATGCTGGAGGTATTCTTGTTGTTGGCCTTGGTTGTGAGAACAATCAACCTGCTGTTTTTGAGAAATTCTGTGGTGACTATGACCATGACCGTGTGAAATTTATGGTATGTCAAGAAGTTGAAGGCGATGAAGTGGAATTTGGTCTCAACATCCTTCGTTCACTCTATGCTAAGGCTAAGGAAGACAAGCGCACCACTCTCCCGGCTTCCAAACTCCGTATTGGTCTTAAATGTGGCGGTAGCGATGGATTCTCAGGAATAACAGCCAACCCGCTTCTGGGTGAGTTCTCTGACTTTCTATGCGATTGCCAGGGTGGCACAACAGTTCTTACCGAGGTACCTGAGATGTTTGGAGCTGAAACTATTCTTATGCAGAGATGTGCCAATGATGAGCTTCTCGGACAAACAATCACCCTTATCAATGACTTCAAGGAATATTTCCTTAGTCATGGCGAACCGGTAGGTGAGAATCCCTCTCCGGGTAATAAGGCAGGAGGCATATCTACTCTCGAAGAAAAAGCCCTTGGATGCACTCAGAAGAGCGGCAAGAGCGAAGTCAAAGGAGTTCTTTCTTATGGTGAGCGCATCCATAATCATGGTCTCAACCTTCTCTCTGCACCCGGCAACGACTTGGTAGCCTCAACTGCTCTTGCTGCATCAGGATGCCAGATTGTCTTATTCACGACCGGCCGAGGAACTCCATTTGGTACTTTTGTGCCTACTGCAAAAATATCCACCAACAGCAATCTTGCAAAAAGGAAACCGGATTGGATCGACTTTAATGCCGGTGTCCTTGTAGAAGATGCCGACATGAAGGAAGTGGCAGCTAAATTTGCTGATTTTGTGCTTGATGTAGCGAGCGGTAAGAAAGTGAATTCCGAAAAAGCCGGTATCCACGAAATTGCCATTTTCAAGAATGGTGTCACCCTTTAATTAATTTATAATTTATAATTCCTCATTATATGAAACCTTTCATGGACGAAAACTTTCTGCTTCAGACAGAAACTGCGCAGAAACTCTATCACGAACATGCGGCTAAGATGCCCATAATCGACTATCATTGCCATCTGATTCCTAAGATGGTGGCTGACGACCACAAATTTTCTTCTATCACTGAACTTTGGCTCGGTGGTGACCACTATAAATGGCGTGCTATGCGCAGCAATGGTGTTGATGAGCGTTTCTGCACAGGAAAGGACACCACTGATTGGGAAAAATTCCAGAAATGGGCGGAGACTGTTCCATACACTTTCCGCAATCCACTTTATCATTGGACTCATCTGGAGCTCAAGACTGCTTTTGGTATCGACAAATTGCTAAATCCAGAGACTGCGAAGGAAATTTTCGACGAGTGCAACGATAAACTTCGCAATGACCCCAACATGACAGCTCGCGGTCTGATGCGCCGTTATAATGTGGAGACTGTATGCACTACTGATGACCCTGCCGATTCTCTTGAATATCATAAACAAGTAAAAGATTCAGGCTTTGAGATTAAGATGCTTCCTACTTGGCGTCCTGATAAGGCTATGGCTGTAGACAAACCCGCAGAATATCGTGAATATATCGCAAAACTCGGCGAAGCTGCCGGAATGGAAATCCGCACATTCAACGATCTCGTCGACGCGCTTCAGAAGCGACATGATTTCTTCGAGGAAATGGGATGTCGTCTTTCAGACCATGGCATCGAGGAATTCTATGCTGAAGATTATACACAGCCGGAAATCGACGCCATGTTTACCAAAATAATGGACGGCGGCTCTCTGACCCCTGAAGAGGTTGAGAAATTCAAGAGCGCTATGATGATTGTATTTGGTGAGATGGACTACAACAGCGGTTGGACTCAGCAATTCCACTATGGCGCTATACGCGACAATAACTCAAAGATGTTCAAACTTTTAGGTCCCGACACAGGCTTTGACTCTATCGGTGAGTTCAACACTGCAAAGAAATGTGCAAAATATCTCGACAAGCTCAATAGCCGTGGCAAACTCGCAAAAACTATTCTGTATAACCTTAATCCTTGTGCAAATGAGGTTATGGCTACTATGCTCGGCAACTTCCAGGACGGTAGTGTAGCCGGTAAGATTCAACTCGGGTCCGGTTGGTGGTTCCTTGATCAAAAGGATGGCATGCAGAAACAAATGAATGCCCTTTCACTGCTTGGTCTGCTGAGCCGATTTGTCGGTATGCTGACCGACAGCCGCTCATTCCTCTCCTATCCCCGTCATGAGTATTTCAGACGCACTCTCTGCAATCTTGTTGGAACCGACATTGAAAACGGTGAAATCCCATACACCGGCTACGAAGAGAAACGCGTCAACCAGATGATTGAAGACATCAGCTATAACAACGCTAAAAACTACTTCAAGTTCTGATTATGGCTACTACTTCACAATTATCTGCAGCAAATCAGAAGATGACAAATTTCAGATGGGTCATCTGTCTATTGCTCTTTCTTGCCACTACGGTCAATTATATGGACCGTCAGGTGCTTTCACTCACTTGGAAAGAATTTATCTCTCCTGAGTTCCACTGGACCGATGCCAACTATGGCGTAATTACAGCAGTGTTCTCTATTGTATATGCTATAGCCAACCTCATTGCAGGCCGTTTCATCGACTGGATGGGTACCAAGAAAGGATATCTTTGGGCTATAGGCGTATGGTCGGCCGGTGCTTGCCTGCATGCTGTATGTGGTATGGCTACGGAGGGTTACTTTGAGATTTTCAAAGGTATAGATCTGAAGGATGCATCTGCTCTAATGGAAGCAACCGGCGACATCGCGGTGGCTATAGCTACTGTTTCTGTCTGGTTCTTCCTTGCCGCACGTACGATACTTGCTCTTGGTGAAGCCGGTAACTTCCCGGCCGCAATTAAGGTAACTGCTGAATACTTCCCTAAGCGTGACCGTGCATACGCAACCTCAATCTTCAACGCCGGTTCAGCTGTAGGTGCTCTCATTGCTCCTTTCACAATTGGCCCGCTTGCTAAATTCTTCCAAAGTATCGGTTGGGGTAACGGCTGGGAAATGGCTTTCATAATTATTGGTGCTCTCGGTTTTGTTTGGATGGGATTCTGGGTGTTCCTTTATAAGGAACCGGCTAAGAACCCACATGTTAATGAGGCTGAGCTCGCTTATATTGAGCAGGATAACGATACACCCGATGAGACTCCGAAGGAAAAGGCTGAGATTGAAGACAGTGAAACTGCTACAATACCATTCTGGCAGTGTTTTAAATATCCTCAGACTTGGGCTGTTTTCTTCGGTAAGTTCCTCACCGACGGAGTATGGTGGTTCTTCCTGTTCTGGACTCCTGCATATATCACAGATGTTTTCCATCTTTCTACCTCAAATGGTGAAGGCATGATGATGATTTTCGTGCTATATCTCATCACTATGCTGTCAATTTATGGTGGCAAACTGCCTTCAATATTCATCGACAATGCTGCCAAAAAAGGAATTACAGTTAATCCTTATGCAGCCAGAATGAAAGCAATGTTCATCTTCGCACTCTTCCCTCTCCTTGCATTGCTTGCTCAGCCTCTCAGTTCTGTGTCGCAGTGGATGCCTATAATAATCATAGGTATTGCAGGAGCTGCACATCAGTCATGGAGTGCCAACATCTATTCAGTTGTTGGTGATATGTTCCCCAAAAGCACAATCGCTACTATTATTGGTATCGGTGGTATGGCAGGTGGTTGCGGTTCATTCCTGATCAACCTTGGATCCGGTGTTCTTTTCGATTACGCAGCCGAGACTCAGATGTCGATGTTCAGCTTTACAGGTAAGCCTGCGGGCTACTTCATCGTTTTCTGTATCTGTGGCGTTGCTTATCTACTCGGATGGTGCATCATGAAACTCCTTGTGCCTCGTTACAAAAAAATTGAAGTGGCGTAATTCACAATTACACTTTTTAGTGAAATGAAAAAAATATCTATTATATTACTCGCGTTGGCAGCTTTGCTGCCTGCGCGAGCAATAGCACAGGAGCAGACCGATACAATCACTATATGGATGGCGGGAGACTCCACTATGGCAAACAAACCTATCGACGATGAAAAACAGGAACGTGGATGGGGACAGATGTTGCCCTTGATGCTGCAAGGACCGGTGAAGGTATGTAATCATGCGGTTAATGGACAAAGCACGAAAAGCTTCATAGATAGCGGACGCTGGGATAAGATGATGGCTGGTGTAAAAAAAGGAGATTATGTTATAATCCAGTTTGGTCATAACGACGAAAAAATCAAGAATCCGGACAGGTATTCAGCACCAGGCTCCACTTTCGATCAGAATCTGACGAAGATGGTTAAGGATGTCAAGAAGAAAGGAGCGAATCCTATTCTTATGAATTCCATAGTACGCCGAAACTTCCCGACCGAAAAGATTGATAATACCAAAGATGTGAGCGACAGTCCGAAAGAAGCTGGTCCGCAGAATGTCAAACCAAACGAGGAAGGGTCTATTCTTGTCGATACTCATGGTGATTATCTGCTGAGCCCAAGAGACGTGGCAAAAAAGCAAAAGGTCACTTTTATCGACATGAATTCAGCTACACATAATCTCGTGCAATATCTGGGAACCGAGAAATCAAAGTCTCTCTATATGTGGATTCCGGAAGGGAAATATAAATTTTGCCCGAAAGGGAAGATCGACAATACCCATCTGAATATATACGGGGGAACAGTTCTTGCCCGCATTGCTGCAGATTCGGTCGCTCAAAGAGTGCCGCAACTTGCTAAATTTGTTATTCCGAAAGAAAATGCTCGTGAGATGGACTATATTGTGACAGATATGGCTGTTTATTCCAACGACAGCACAGTGTTGCAGACATCGGCTATCCAGAACATTATTGACATTGCTGAAGCAAATGGCGGTGGTCGCATAGTTTTCCCGGAAGGCACCTATCTCACTGGTGCACTCTTTTTTAAACCCGGGACACGACTTCATCTTGAAAAAGGCGCAAAAATCAAAGGATCTGATGACATTGCTGATTTCCCTCTTATTCCATCCAGAATGGAAGGCAAAAGCATATATTATCATGCTGCCCTTATCAATGCATATTTTGTGAAAGGCTTTGAAATTACAGGAGAAGGCACCATAGATGGTAATGGGCTTAGATACTGGAAGGAATTCTGGGCTAACAGAGACCGTGCAGTAGCTGCCGGACGTGAATGGACAAACCTTGAAGTGCGTCGTCCGCGTCTTGTTTTCCTTTGGGGTTGCAATGACCTGAAGATATCCGGTGTCAATCTGCAGAATTCACCTTTCTGGACCACGCACCTATATATGTGCGATGATGTGCTAATTGAAAATTGCAGAATAACAGCTCCTCGTGGCGAAGTAAGGGCACCGAGCAGTGATGCTCTTGATCTTGATGCTTGCCGTAGGGTTGTTGTTCGCAACTGCTACCTTAATTGTGACGATGATGGCGTATGCCTCAAAGGAGGAAAAGGTGTATATGCAAACCGCACTATGGACAATGGTATTTGTGAAGATATTATTGTGGAAGATTGCGAATTTGGGCGCAACCTTCATGGGGTTCTTACTCTTGGTAGTGAGTGCGTTCATGCAAAAAATGTGACAGTTCGCAATTGCAAGGTAGACATTAATGCCGCAATTCTGAGACTCAAGATGCGTCCAGACACTTACCAGGTGTATGAAAACGTGAAAATCGAGAATATCACCGGTCATTGCGGTACCGTCATGGATATGAAGCCATGGAAGCAGTTCTTCACTCTTGAAGGCAGCAATGAACATCCGTATGGAATAGTTAAAAATATCATGATTGATAATGTGGATGTTACCTGCAACACTCTTTGCCATGTGCAAGGAAACCCAAGCGATAAAGTTGATAATGTGATATTTAAGAATGTGAAAGTTCAGGCAAAGGATCCAAGTCTCACTGTTGTGGCATATCCAACTGTGAAATTTGAGGATGTCTCAATCAATGGTGAAAAATTCACACCTAAGGCTGAGCGTCTGAACCTTCCGGAAGAAAATGAATACGACAAACTATAACAGCATGAAGAAAACATTAATCTCATTAGCTCTTGCAATATTGTGCATGGGCACAGCAATGGCTGAAGGCATTGCTGAAAGAGCAAAAAAAGCATGGAGTGATGTATATCCTCAGGTCGAAGCCCGCATAAAGGCTCCGACATTCCCTAATAAGGATTACAATATTCTTGATTTTGGCAAGAAAAGCAATAAAGCAGGCTTTCTCTACACAACCATGATCAATAATGCTATCAAGAAATGTAGCGAGAATGGAGGTGGACGCGTGATTGTGCCTGCCGGCACATGGCTCACCGGTCCTATCAAACTGCTTAGTAATGTTAACCTTCATCTTGAGGAAGGCGCTACTCTGCTGTTCGTCTTTGACCTCCATCAATATTATCCACTTGTTCAGACTTCATGGGAAGGTATGGATTGTTGGAACTGGTGTCCAATGATATATGCTTATCAACAGGAGAACATAGCTATCACAGGCAAAGGCACTATTGATGGTGGTGCAAGCCGTGAAAACTGGTGGGCTATGGTTGGAAATGAGAAATGGGGCTGGAAACCGGGCATGCAGTCTCAGCGTACGGGCCGCATAATACTTCAGGAATGGAATGAAAAAGGTGTCGACAATTTTGAGCGTAGACTCGGATCAGGATGGGGCATGCGTCCTCAGCTTGTAAATCCTGTAGAATGTAAGAACGTGCTTATAGAAGACGTGACCATGCTCCGCTCTGCTTTCTGGGTAATGCATCCTCTAAGATGTCAGAACGTGACTGTTCGCGGTGTGCATGTTCAGAATGACGGCCCTAATGGTGATGGTTGTGACCCCGAATCATGCAAGGATGTGCTTATCGAACGTTGTTACTTCGACACCGGTGATGATTGCATCGCAATCAAGAGCGGTCGTAACCGTGACGGTCTGACTCGCAATATGCCGAGTGAGAATATAATCGTACGTGATTGCTATATGAAGAATGGTCACGGTGGTGTTGTAATCGGAAGTGAGATTTCCGGGGGCTTTAAGAATCTTTTTGTTGAAAACTGTAAGATGGATAGTCCTGAGCTTGACCGTGTAATCCGAATCAAGACCAACACTTGTCGTGGAGGTGTGGTAGAGGATGTATATGTACGCAACGTGGAAGTTGGTCAATGTAAGGAGGCCGTGCTAAAGATTAACCTTGACTACGAACCAAAGGAACAATGCCGACGTGCATATCCCCCTACAGTTAAAAATGTATATCTTGAAAATGTAACTTGCAATAAGAGCAAATACGGAGTAATGATAGTCGGACTCAAAGATCGTTGCAATGTTTATGACGTTGAGTTGAAAGACTGTAACTTCAATGGAGTGGCAGACGGTAACAATATCTCAGGAGAAGTTAAGGATGTTGTGTTCGACAATCTTAAGATTAATGGTGTTCAATGTGTCTACGGTGGAACTCTTGCATATAAGATGGCTAAATCTGAAATGATCCGCAATCCAAAGAGTGAATTGCTCGATGTGACCGGCGTTAAATGGAGCTATGCAGCTGCTGTGGAACTCGAAGGTATCCTTGCTGCCGCACGTGCATACAACGACAAGGAGATGCTTGACTATGTGCTCAATTATACCGACTTCTTCGTTAACCCTGACGGAACTATCAAAGCCTTCAAGAAAGATGCCTACAACATCGATAATGTTAAGGGTGGAATCGAGATTCTGCAAGCTTATGATATAACAGGCGATGAAAAATACAAGAAAGCTGCTGATAATATCTATGATCAGCTCCTTTCACAGCCGCGCACAAAATCTAAAAACTTCTGGCACAAGCAGATTTACCCATGGCAAGCATGGCTTGATGGCCTGTATATGGGTCAACCTTTCTATGCTGAATACGTAAACCGATATCTAAATGCGGATCCTAAACTATGGAATGACATCGCTAATCAGTTTATCACTGTAGGCAAGAAGACCTACGATCCCGCAACAGGACTCTACCGCCACGCTTGGGACGAAAAAAAGAAACAGTTCTGGGCCGATAAGAAGACCGGTCAATCTCAGCACGCTTGGGGACGCGCAATGGGTTGGTATTTCTGGGCACTTACTGATGTTCTTGAAAAGATGCCAGCAGATCATCCTAAACGTGCCGAAATGGTTGCTCTTCTTAAGAATGTTGCCGACGGTATCGTGAAGTATCAGGATCCCACGTCGGGTGTATGGTATCAAGTGATGGATTCCCCCAACCGCCAGGGTAATTATCTTGAGGCTACTGCTTCTTCGATGTTTGTTTACAATCTGCTCCGTGCAGTTCGTCTCGGACTTCTCGATGAATCATATCTGGCTCCTGCAAAGAAAGGCTACGAGGGTATCGTGGAAACTTTCATCAAGGAAAATGAAGATGGAACAATTTCTCTCACAAATTGCTGCGCAGTAGCTGGTCTTGGCGGTGGAAAGGATCAACGTCGTAACGGTACATTTGAATATTATCTGAGCGAACCTATACGCGACAACGATGCAAAGGGTGTAGGTCCTTTCATCCTCGCAGCTCTCGAATATGACAATCTAAAAAAATAAGTTTTATCTTATTTCCTTTATTAAGTTGAATCAGGTTGGAGACCTGATGATATTGTTGAGACCCCAGGCGAAATGCCTGGGGTAGCAACTTGAATAACAAGACTGCCTACGTGTGTTTTTACAATACTTTGACATCTAACCGAATATTATTGAAATTATTGTTATACTTATGAAAATAGCAAGCAGATTCTATATGACTACCGTCGCGGCGAATCTTGTCGTTGCGGCGGCAATCATGTCCGGATGCAGCTCAAATAGTGATAAAATAGACAGATATGCACTTATTGCACGAAACAATCCGCATGTGACATCTGTCGACACTATGGCTTCTTTGACTGTCGGTAACGGACGCTTTGCTTTCACAGCCGATATAACTGGACTCCAAACATTCCCTGAAACTTATTCAGCCGGTGTCCCGCTCGGAACAATGAGCGACTGGGGCTGGCATAGTTTCCCCAACACTGAAAACTATAAATTTGAGGAAACATTAAAGGAATACGATTTCGGTCGTGGAAGGTCAGAACTTTATTCAGTGCAGTTTAAGGAAGATGGGCGCAATAAAGATGCCGCCAACTATTTTCGTATAAATCCTCACAGGCTACACCTCGGTGCTATCGGATTCCACAATCTTGATATAACCTCGATTTCTGAGATTGAGCAGACTCTTGACATGTGGAATGGTGTAATCAATTCAAAATTCAATTCTGACGGTGCGATCGTTAATGTTGAAACCGCAGTAGATCCTGAACTTGACTTGGTAGCGGCTAAAATTTCCGATCCGTCACGCCATTCAATTGTATTGCGTCTGCCCTACCCTACCGGGAAACACAGTGATGATGCATGCGATTGGAATGCAGACTCTCTACATGTGTCAGAAATTGTAATGTCTGCTCCCGGAAAGGCTATTGTCAAGCATTCCTTAGACTCCACTTCATATTTCGTAACTCTGAACTGGGATGGAAATTCTGAGCTTACAAAAGACGAGCAACATTCTTTCATCATTACTCCCGATGCTGACCAATGGAGCATTACAGCACAATTTACAGAAGACAAGACTGATGGATCAAATCCCAAGGCAGACAAATCCATAGCAGATGCAAGTAAATATTGGCAATCATTCTGGGAAAATGGTGGAGTAGTAGATTTCAGTCTCTGCACTGATCCTCGTGCCAAGGAGCTTGAACGTCGCGTGGTTTTGTCTCAATATCTTCTTGCCACTAACTGTGCCGGAAACACTCCGCCACAAGAGACCGGACTTACTTATAATTCTTGGTTTGGTAAGTTCCATCTGGAAATGATTTGGTGGCATCAGGCACAGTTTGCTCTTTTTGGTCACGAAGATCTGCTTGCACGTACACTTCCATGGTATGAAAAAGCAGAAGCTAATGCTAAGAATATTGCGAATCGCCAAGGATTTGAGGGTGTAAGATGGATGAAAATGACAGATCCTTCTTCTATAGAAGCACCTTCGGGAGTCGGCTCATTCCTTATCTGGCAACAGCCGCATCTGATCTATCTTGCTGAGCTCCTATATAGAGCAAACCCGGATACTGCAGTCATTAATAAATATTACCCTCTTATAGAGCAGACAGCACAGTTTATGGCTTCATTTGCCGACAAGGATGAAGAAAACAACAGATATATTCTCAAAGGTATTATTCCTGCTCAGGAGACACTTCGCGCTTCTGAAACTGTCAATCCACCTTTTGAACTTTCCTACTGGCATTTCGGCCTGAACACCGCACAAAAATGGCGCGAGAGAATGGGACTCGAAAGAAATCAGCAATGGGATGATATCATTAACGGACTTTCTCATCTTGCTGCAAAAGATTCTCTCTATCTTGCTGCTGAGACAGCTCCACAGACATACGAGGATGTACGTTTCACCTCTGACCACATGGCTGTTCTGGGCTCGCTTGGTATTCTACCGGCTTCTCCACTTGCCGACCCAAAAATTCTTAATAATACTTTTGATTGGATCTACGACAACTGGAATTGGGATAAGACCTGGGGTTGGGATTATCCAACGACTGCTATGTGTGCTGTCAGAATCGGTGAACCAGAAAAGGCTGTAAACGCTCTTCTGATGGACAAGAGAACAAATACATACCTTCCGAACGGACATAATTATCAAGACAATAGACTGAGATGTTATCTCCCCGGTAATGGAGGCTTGCTCACTGCCATTGCACTTATGACCGCCGGATGGGATGGATGCGAAATTGAAAATCCCGGATTTCCTAAAGATGGGACCTGGAATGTTAGATGGGAAGGTATCAAACCTCTTCCTTGAAACTTATCACTTATGAGACAAACGATATTTAAAATAACCACCGGCATATTATTGGGTTCCTGCTTTCTCGACATTAATGCCGACAATAAGTCGACCGACTGGTACAAGGAAGATAATGTCAACAAACCTTTCGTAAGGTGGTGGTGGCAAGGAAGTGCCGTTGATCGCGAGGGTCTAACCTTTAATCTCGAAGAGTTTGCTAAAAAAGGTTTAGGTGGTTTCGAGATCACTCCTATCTATGGGGTCCAAGGAAATGAAGCAAACGACATACCATATCTTTCCGATAAATGGATGGATATGCTTCGTCATGTTGCTACAGAAAGCCGAAGACTTGGACTTCAGCCGGAAATGAATAACGGAACGGGATGGCCGTTTGGCGGCCCTGAAGTTTCAGACAAGGAAAGCGCACAGAAACTGATTATCAAAAAATGGGATGTGGCCCCCGGGAAAAAAATTGATGAGAAAATTGTTCCCGATGATACCCGTCAGCGCCGAGTGGCTTCCGTGGAAAAGATTATGGCTGTCAATGGCGACACACGATTAGATATCACAGGAAAGTTGACAAAAGACACAATTCTCAACTGGAAAGCCCCGAAAACAGGCAAATGGGAAGTATATGTCCTTTTTGCAGGACGAACTTTCCAGAAAGTGAAACGAGCTGCCCCCGGTGGAGAAGGATATGTTGTCAATCACTATGATAGTGTTGCTGTCAAGAAATACCTGGATCGTTTTGACCGTGCATTTAAAGGTAACGACGATATTTTCCCTAAGGTAATGTTCAATGATTCCTATGAGGTTTACGGTTCTGACTGGACTTCAGGTCTTTTTGATGAATTCGCCAAAGATCATGGCTATCGGCTTGAGAAATATCTCCCGGAATTTGCTGATGTGCAAAATAATTCGGAACTGCGAGGTCGCATTATAAGAGACTACCGCTATACTTTGGCAAGAATGCTACGAGAGAATTTCACCGACAAATGGACAGAATGGGCACATAAGCATGGAGCTGCAATTCGCAATCAGAGCCATGGAAGCCCTGCCAACATTATTGATCTCTATGCGATAGTGGATATACCTGAGTGTGAATCTTTCGGCAGATCGGAACTCAATATTCCCGGTTTGCATCCCACCGGAGACTCGCGACACAGTGATTCTGATCCTGCTGTTCTGAAATTCGCTTCTTCTGCCGCCCACATCGCAGGAAAACCACTTGTTTCTGCTGAAACTCTTACGTGGCTTACAGAACATTTCCATACCTCGCTTTCATTGGCAAAACCTGAAATAGACCAGATGCTTGCTGCAGGAGTAAACCACATTTTCTTCCATGGGGCAACTTATTCACCCAAAGGAGCTGAATTTCCAGGTTGGCTATTCTATGCGTCGGTGAATATGTCGCCGACAAATACCATTTGGAAGGATGCCGATGCTCTTTTCAATTATATTACCCGAAGTCAGGCTTTCCTGACTGCCGGCACACCGGACTCTGATGTACTCCTATATTTCCCTATCGATGATATCTGGTCAAGGCAAGATGGTATATATATGATGTTTGATATCCACAGCATGGACAAGAAGATGCCGGATGTCAAGGCTTTGGTCGGTGAACTTGTCAAGGCAGGACTTGACCCTGACTATCTTTCAGACGCTTTGATAGATGACCTTTCAGTCAATTCGGAAGGTCGCATCGTCTCGAAGGGAGGGAATGTCTATAAGTCAATTATCATTCCTCCGGTAAATTATATGCCTGTAGAGACTCTTGCTGCCCTAAAGCGACTTAAGGAACAAGGTGGAAATGTTATTTTCACCGGTCATCTCCCGAATGATGTTCCCGGACTTGGTAATCTTGAGACCCGTCGTGCTCAGTTAGATACTTTGAAAAAAGACATGGCAGCTCCTGCCAAGGATATTCAGGCTGCCATACTTATGTCGGGTGCAAAGCCGGAGCCTCTTCGCATAAATGGAGTGTCACTGCTTCGCCGCGTCAATGAAGTTGGTGGACACAATTATTTTTTGGCGCTTCTCGATGATTATGCATTAGATGGTTGGCAAACCATTGCAGTCGAGGCTGAAAGCGTTATGATTTTCGACCCTCTCACAGGAAAGAAAGGCAAGGCCCGCACTCGTAAAGGACCTGACGGAACGACTGAAATATTCCTCCAGATGAGACCGGGGCAGTCATTGCTTCTCAAAACATTCCCATTTGAAATCATGGAAAACAATTGGGAATATTTCGATAGGTCCTCCCCTATCTCGATCAACAAGGGTTGGGAAATTGAGTTTGTAGATACGAAGCCTGCCATTGATGGCATATTCAAGACAGACTCCTTGACTTCCTGGACTAATCTTCCCCTCGATGATGCCAAGATTGCGGCAGGAACCGCGCGATACAGTGTGCAGTTTGAACTTCCAAATGATATCATCGCTGATGAATGGATTCTTGATCTCGGCGACCTGCGAGAAAGCGCTGTCGTGAAAGTTAATGGTCAGGATGCCGGAAAAGTTTGGAGCGTTCCTTTCACCATTGAAATTGGCAAATTATTGAAAACGGGAACCAACAAACTTGAAATCGATGTGACAAACCTTCCGGCAAATCTTATTGCTGATTATGACAGGAAGGGAAAGAAGTGGAAAATCTTCAAAGATGCAAATATAGCAAGCGTGATTGGCTTAAAAACAATAGATTATTCCAATTGGGAAACAATCCCTTCTGGTCTAAATTCGCAAGTTACTCTCATTCCTATGGTAAAGAAATAACACTTAATATCATACCCATCATGAAAAAATCACTCTTAACAATTTTGGCGCTTCTGATGATGGTTCCGGCTTTTGGAGCAAAGGATAAGCTGCCACCTCGTCAGGAAACGCTCAAGACTCTGATCAAAGTAAATGATCTCTACATGCGCAAGCATCCGGATCCATTATTGGGAATCCCATATTATTCTCGCAAGAGGGTTTATGAAGCCAACATCTGGACTCGCTCAATCTATTTTGAAGGACTCATGGCTCTCCATTCTATTTATCCCGACAAGAAATATTGGCAATATGCTACTGATTGGGCGGAAGGATTCAAGTGGGGCATGCGTAGGGACGAGACAACTACACGAAATGCCGATAACTATGCTTGTGGCCAGACCTACATCGACCTTTACAAACTGACTCCAAAGCCTGAAATGCTTACCCAGACCATTGCTCTAT
The DNA here is from genome assembly GCA_964421525.1 of uncultured Sangeribacter sp. Lineage (GTDB taxonomy): Bacteria > Bacteroidota > Bacteroidia > Bacteroidales > Muribaculaceae > Lepagella. The sequence goes on from CAYQXG010000046.1 coordinate 16,335, forward strand.
GCAATATGCTCGTCAATACTCCTCAAGTTGATGATTGGACATGGATAGATGCAATACAGATGGGAATGCCGGTGCTTACAAAGTTAAGCTCTGTCACCGGTGATAAGAAATATGCGGAGAAAGCGTGGGATATGTACTCATGGAGCCGTAATACTCTTGCCGGGGGGCTATATAATGAAAAAGATGGCCTATGGTGGCGTGATGCAGATTTCGTCCCTCCGTATAAGGAACCTAATGGTAAAGACTGTTACTGGAGCCGTGGTAACGGTTGGGTAGTTGCGGCTCTCGTACGCGTTCTTGAGGACACTCCTGCTGATGATCCGCATCGTGCTGTATACGTTAAGGATCTTCAGGATATGTGTGCCGCCCTCGTGAAGTGTCAGAGACCGGATGGATTCTGGAATGTATCCCTTCACGATCCCAACAATTATGGAGGAAAGGAACTAACCGGAACTGCCTTATTCGTATATGGAATGGCTTGGGGAGTTCGTAATGGCATTCTTGATAAAGATAAGTATATGCCGGTGATCACAAAGGCATGGAACGCTATGGTTAATGATGCTGTACACGAAAACGGTTATCTTGGATATGTGCAAGGAACCGGAAAAGAACCTAAAGACGGGCAACCGGTAGCATACGATTCTGTTCCGGACTTTGACGACTATGGCACCGGATGCTTCCTTCTTGCAGGAGTTGAAGTCTACAAACTATAAAATATATAAGAAAATATATAAGAATTGGAATACTATTATTTGGGACGCTTTAATTTTTGCGTCCCATTTTTTTTCGTTTTTTTCTGTTTGAATTGTCACATTTCTCTCCTTCATTGCATCTTATAGATGTAAACCAATAATTCCAATGTTTAACTAAAGTAGTTTTATTATGGACACAGACTTTTTAATTCCTTTCTTTGTGTGTGTGGTGCTCCCTATCTCTATCGTTCTGATTGTTAGCCTCAGAAAAAGAAATAGCGACAACAAACGAGCTGAAATCCTTATCAAAGCTATAGAATCAGGACGAGATATTAACACCAATAGTCTCCTTGAATCCTTTAAAAATAAATTCCGGGTATATTCTCCTAAGGAAGTGCTGTATGCCCGTCTGCAGCGTGGATGTATATTCACTTTGGTTGGGATTGCCTTGCTTATTGTATATTTCGCAGGTGTCAATCATGATTATACAGCTCAGATGTTCCTTATAATAGTCGGAATGATTGAACTTGCCATTGGTATCGGATATCTGATAGTATATTTTGTAACACGCTCCGATATTCTTAACGATAAATAACATGACCCGGGAGCAATTCATATATCAGGTGAAGAAACATGAGAAGTCGTTCCGACGATTTCTCATGGCCTTGTGCTGTGGTGATTCCGCTCTTGCCGACGACATTGCTCAGGAGTCGTATATAAAAGCATATCTATCTCTAAGGAATTTGAAAAATGATGACAGTTTTAAATCGTGGATGTGCCGTATATGCTACAACAGTTTCATGTCTCATAAACGATCAGAAAAAATACTGACTGTTGATTTCGATGAACTCAGGGAAACGGCTTCTGAAAATGAAACTGATGCTAATTATAAATATCAGGAGCTTCACTTGGCACTTAATAGACTGCCTCCCAAGATTAGGACTTCCGTTCTTCTATATTATATGGAAGGATATTCTGTCAAGGAGATAGCTGTCATCGTTGACTCAACGGAAGATTCCATACGTCAGAATCTCTCCAGAGGGCGACAACAATTAAAGAACATGCTTCAATAGTTTTAATTATTATGGAAGAAGATAAAATTAGAGACTTATTCAATGCCTATAAACCTGAACTATCCTCCCGATTGGATTTTATGGATCGTCTCGAAAGAAATCTTGATGCTGTAGAAATCATACATAAGGCGAATGCCAATGTCATGAGGCGCAATAGAGTTGCGGTACTCGCCGCTTCCATAGCCGGCTTTATATCCGGTATCATTTTCTCTTTTCTTATCCCATACCTTAATAGCGCAACCTCAATTGTCGCAATGAAAATTTCCACCGACAATCAATTCCTATGCAGGTTTTCCGAGTACCAACCTATTGTTACTTGGCTCATCATAGGTGCAGCTTCAGTAATTATTTCATTATACGCCTACAAAATAATACTGAAACAAGGAATTAACTTTCAACTTTCGAAAGATGGGTGGCAGGAAGATTGACATCTTTCCACCTGATAAAAGCAGTGTCTGAAAGTCGAAGTGTATAGGTGAGTTCACCATTTACGCTTCGAACTTTTCTTATGGTAGCTTGCTGACCATCAAGCATCGATCCGTTTTCTATAACCACCTCATCACCTACAGCAAGCGGAGGTAGAGCAGAAATTATGTCTATCTCTATATCTGATGTATAAGATCCGACACTTCTTTGGAAAGTCATCATCTCACTTTGTGGAATTACAGAATATGGACTACTTGCATTTGCTGTAGTGCGGAAACACCAAGCAAGGTCTCCTACCACTCCAATCAATTTATTGACCTGATCGTAAGGAAGACGGATGAAAAGAATACCCGGAATCATGGGAACCTCTTTAGTTACCATCTTCTTCTTTACCATTTTCTTAATAGTACGCAAAGGATAATAATAACTTATCATACGGCGGATGGGACTATCTTTTTCTACCAACCGATCTTTGATATTATCCGGAATCACGCCGCTTCTAAGACGAAGCACAAACCATCCGGGAGTTTTGTTAGTGATTGAATCAGCAACAATATTGATTATTTCCAGTTTTCTTTCGTCAGATATAGATGCAGAAGGAATAATCGACATGAAAGAATACTCTGAGGGTAACTTCTTAATGATTCCGGAAATCTCCGAATATTGTATCCCGGCTTTTATTGCAGCAGCTATCCATATTGACGTGATCGATTCCCTTGAAAATGTGTCGCCAAATGACAGACCTGCCCTTCTGCCGGTGGCATGAAGTTCAGATAAAAGACTTTTGATTATTGCCGGCTCCCTGCGCTTGCCTTGCTGAAGTGGAAAAACATATTTCGACTGGGGTGCCTTACGCATTGATATAATAATATCGCTGATATGCAGGCTGTCAGGCTGTGGATCTGAATATTTAAGATTTACCACATCGGTCAGAGATGCATCCGGATTAAAAAGCAGATATTGAAATGCCTTATTATATACGTAGGCCTGAGAATCATGCTTTACCGATACTTTTGTAAGGCTATTAACAGCTTCCAGATTTTTTTCCGTATTTTTTATCTTCTTAACAGAATCGTCAGAATAAGTTTTGTCAAAAGGTAGAGAGAATTGCACTTCTTCATCATCCGATGAAACAGTCTCGCGAAAGTTTTTGTAAAGCGTGTGCAAAGCCCCGACATAACGACGGACTGTACTACCCTTCAGCCCATCTATAAGCATATCTAAGATCCAAAGATTCAACGTTTCGTCTGTGAGCTTATTGACAATATGCCGGCGCATTGAAAACAAAAACGAAGGTATGACTCTCAATGAAAGCATATCAGAAACATCACCGCTTTTAAGGTTCTCAACATACTCTATAAAGTCGGTAGCACTGATTTCAATATTCTCTGTATCTGAAGTATCCATTGCGGTATACATGGTCTGGTTTTCTTAAAAATTATGTTGTCAGCTCACAAAAGCTCCATTCTATGCAAAGTTATCAAATTTTTCCGACATAACAAAGAAAACTTCACATTCTTTATATCTTATAATATCCTTTGCTGAACAATATTCTGTTTAATAATGTTAAAAAATTAACTAATCATTTTCTTGACAATGTCGCAATCTACCACCCAACACTATTGGAACATAGACCGAATAATGAAGCTCATTATAGGACTTGCTATTGCTGCAATCCTGATTTATCTTGTAAGATATTTGAGCGATGTTCTCCTTCCTTTCTTTGTGGCCTGTTTCATAGCCTATATGCTCCAACCGCTCGTAGATCTCAACCGTCGCCTTATCCACGAAAAAGGAAGGGCTATCGGTTCTATCATGTCATTGCTCGAAGTCCTTGCAGTAGTAGTTGGAATCATCTATTTTTTCCTTCCTCATGTTGTGAAGGAACTCGATGTGTTAAGTGGAATAATCCACGATGTCTCTACCGGCAAGAGAGCCCTCCCTCATGAATACACAGCTCTTATAAACTGGGTGGAGAATTATGTTAACCCAACCGAGATAAAATCGCAGCTTACAGGGCTTCAATTCGGCACTATTATAAGCAAGGGAACTTCTTTGCTCAATGAATCACTGACAGTGATTTTTGAAGTTTTAGGATGGGCTCTGACAGTGATTTATGTGCTTTTCATACTGATCGACTATCCTCAGATAGTCAGAGGTTTTAAACTAATTATTCCACATAAGTATCGTGAAAATGCTATGGTGGTGGTAAGAGACGTGCAGACGAGTATGAACCATTATTTCCGTGGACAAGGACTCGTAGCACTTTGCGCCGCTGTTTTCTATTGTATAGGGTTTTCAATCGTTGGACTTCCTCTCGCAATTCCAATGGGAATACTTGTTGGTATCCTCTACATGATCCCGTATTTCCAGTATGTAACATTGATTCCGGTTGCCATAATTTGCGCCATATATTCTCTCAGTGGTGATGTGACCTTCCTGAGCTTGTTTGGAAAATCATTGCTCGTCTATGTGGTGAGCCAAAGCATCTGCGACTATATCCTGACCCCACATATTATGGGAAAGGAAATGGGAATGAATGCTGCCATAATTCTGTTGTCACTTTCAATCTGGGGAAGTCTTCTTGGCATTATCGGTATGATAATTGCTCTACCTGTGTCATCACTGCTCATGGCATATTACGAACGTTACATCTCCAATCCCAAGACAAAAGATATTAATGAGAGCAAACCTGAATAACACCTCTTCTCTTTAGACGGATATTGCAAAAAGATTGCGAATGCATAACAGATAAGACAAATCAGTTAAATGGCAATTAAAAAGTAATTAAATCAGATGTAACAATTTGTGTATCACATTTGAATAGCATAAATTTGCATAAGAAAATCACACGCAAACCTGCTAAACTTCAAATGGGATATGAAAGCAAGATCATTAAAATACGCCGCTATTGCTCTTCTGACAGTTTTATCCGTTTCTTCATGCACTGTAGATGATGATTTCAGCTCTTTGGAAGAATCACAGGAGAAGATGTCCAAGACCATACCTTCCGAAGATAAGTCTGAAATAGTTTTTAGGGTAGTGTCTGACAATAATGCCCGTTCTGTAGCATCAACAGCTGTAAACAGCCTACGACAATTCAAAATTACAGCCTATGAAGATGGAATAAACTTCTACAACGGCAGAACAGACATTGTCACCACATTCGACAATGGAAATTCATGGACTTCAGACTACAGCAGATATTGGCCCGGTAACCGTCCTAAAAATTGGAGTGGCCTAACTTTCTATGCATACACAGAGGGAAGCAGCAGGAATCGTTCTGCAGACAATGAGAATGGTTCTGAAAATCTTGATATGAGTAAAAATATCCCCATGATTAAGGATTTTAAAGTCAAAAGCAATTCTTACGACCAAAAAGACTTGATGTATGCAGTAGCAAAAGACGTAAATAAAACAGATGGAAATGGTGAAGTCTCGCTCAATTTCAAACATGCACTATGCAAAGTGAATTTTTCAGCATCAAACAATAACCCCAATATATCAAATATAGAAATCCTATCAATAGAGCTAGGTGGAATAAAAGGGGAAGGTAGTTTCCAATTTCCGGATCTATCATCTTCCAATGCTATGAACATCAACTTAACTAATGCAGATCATAATGGCAAATGGGAGATTCCTATAGATGCAGAAAATCAATCATATATATTGTCTGACATAAATATGAACTTAGGTTCATCAGGACAATCCGACAGCGGTTACCTGTCAGAAGGATTACTTCTTATTCCCCAGCAGGTAGAAGCGCGAAAAGATAAAACTTCCAATAACGGCAGCTATATCAAAGTCACCATAAAGGTTACACCCAAAGGTGCTTCTCAACCCAACTCTCCCGAGGTTTATTTCTTCCCTATCGCCGTCAATTGGAAAGAAGGTAAAAGCTACTGCTATGATATCAATTGGAGTCATCCTTTTACAGCCGTAACCACTTGCGAATCTTCCTTTAATTAATTATGAGTCGGGGCCTTAAAATAAACCGGGTGTGGATTGTCCACACCCGGATAGATATTATTAGAAAGAAGCTATCAGCGTATGATGATTTTTACCGCTTCCTTGCTTACTCCTTCGGCTGAAACTGTAACTACATACACTCCTTTTGTGAAACCGGATGTGCTGATATCGAGTTGGGTTTGTCCATCCGGAATATCTGTATTCATAACTGTCTGGCCGGAAGCAGATACAACCTGAACCTTGCAATTCTTGCCGACCAATTCCGGGTCTACCGTGACAGTGACCTTCTCACCTTTCCTCGGCGCCCTTGGACTTACCTTTGCAGAATTTGAGATAGCAACAAGAGATACACTGCTGTCGTTACTATTTATACGGTAAATAGCAACGTCATAGTCTCCATCTTCTTCTTCCCCGTCTCCAGATATTTCAGCAAATAAATAATATTTTTTTCCAATAACTACTATATTAAAACCTACGCCATAGAAACTATAACCGACTGGAGGATCAATATGTGCAATCTCCTGGCAATCTTTATTAAAGACTTTAAGAACATCACCTTCTTCATTAGTCATCATAAAATTATAACCACTTCCAAATATATCTTTTAAAATTATGCTACCTTCCCAAGTTGCTGCTTCAGCTCTAACAAATCCGTATGCTTCAGAAAGTATACCGAATTCATTTATGAGATCATATTTTTCTAATAGTGCCTGATTGATCTTAAATTCTTCCACTATTTTAAAATCATCATCCAATATTGAAATTGTGATATCATCATTTTCGGGATCATTAGCTAAATAAAATACTGCTTTTCCATCCTGAGTGGTAATCGATGGTATCATATACATATCACCATCGAACATTGCAAGTAGTTCACCTGCTGTTTGAGCCCCCGCAATAGTTGAGATCATCGCGAAGAGAAGTGTGATTAGATAAAATTTTTTCATACTGTCATAATTTTTGGACCTACGGCTCACATTAGGTCAGTTGTTATTATTTAAAGCATGAGAGCCATGCTCTCGGCACATCCATGTACATCAAGCATACGCTTTTTTATGTTTATTTGCACATTCCTTAGACCGTCCGGGCTTATGCAAACGTTCTATAAATGCAAAATTAATAAATTATTCCCGTCAATAAGAAATAAAATAGTGACAAATTCTTTCACACTAATGCATTTTTTAATTAAGACCCCGTCTCATAAGATTTTAGAGGCCCCGGGGAAGTAAAGTTACCTTAGCCCGTTTTTGGACAGTGCTTTCCGCCAAGTCTCGTCAGTCATGATGCCCGCATCATTCCTTTCAGGTATTCCTACACGTTCGGCATAAGATAAGCAAGCTGATCTTATGCTCTCACTCAATGGAATTCCTTCTCCAACTCGCGAAAATCACTCGCCCAAAACCGCCCCGGGGGCCCTCAAATTTTTTATGAGATGGCCTCTTAGAGCCATTCGCTCAATATGCTCCTGAAGTTTCTCTTGCATATCTACAGGAAGGAAGGATGTTCTTATCACTTCCGTCCATTTGGGAAGAGCCTTTGTGAACTTGTTGAAGATATTTGAAATAGCCTTATCGTCCATTCCGATGTCTCGCATCGCTTTTTCAAAGTCCTCGCGCTTTATCTTTTTCTTCTTTCCGTTCAGAGTC